>JANMGS010000532.1:0-3226 GCA_031374745.1 Ferruginibacter sp.
TAGTGGCTTTAAAAGTACTGTCCTTCTTTTTATAATCTAACTCTTCTTCTTTTTCCAATGGTACTGCTCTGGCGCTATCCCAATAAGCAATAGATTTTTTGTTTACCCCCGTATCATATTTAATGATAATATTATCAAAATATTTTTTTCCAAAAGTTGGATTCACATCATAATCTGAATATACTGTAAGAAAATTCCCACCCGAACTTATCCCAAACAATTTAAAATCGAAATGCAACAATTGATTTTTTACCCTGCGAATATCTTTACCCACTGGCACATGCAATTGTGTAATTTGCAAGGTATCCATTATTTCTAGCTGGGCAGTTTTGGTAAGGAATAAATCAAAACTATGAATACTCCATTCTTCATCTGCTATGTTTATGATGCCTGAAAACAACGGCTCATACAAGCGCCTGGGAGTTACACGTATGCTGCTGTATGAACGACCATCTTCAAAAAAAGTACCTAAGAATTTAAATTTATAGAAGCCTATTGCCCCATCTGCAATAGGTGATACAAAACCCCTTGGGTTAAATCTTTCGGTAAATACTTTTACGTTGCTATTGTATAAACTGATAAAAGAAGGAAAATTAAACCCAAAGCCATCGCTGCCACTTACCCGGCTGCTGATTACTTCCAGTTTAAATTTATCTGGCTGTTGCACACTCACTTTAGAAACAGATTCTGACAAATACACGATACCTTTTCCTAAAGAATCTACCCCCATTTCTTTTTTATCATCTGTGCCTATCTTTTTCCCAAATACTTTTTTTGGTAAGGATTTTAATTTTACAATATCTTTTCCGTAAATATTACAAGTAAACTTATCTACTTGGTTTTTGTAATAATTTCTTTTTTTGATGGCACTGCGTATTATTTCATAGGCAGGATCCTCTCCACCAGTTTTTACTACAACAGTTTCCATACTCAACTTTTGGTCGGAAAGTATAAAGCTAACTTCGGTATCGCCATTTACCTTTACAGTTTTCTCTTCACTTGTAAAACCTATATGCTGGCAAACGATGGTATACGTACCAGCAGCAACATTAATAGCATATTTTGCCTTATCATTTGCACTAGCCCCTTTGGTAGTTCCTTTAATTGTTATCGAAGAATAAGGTATTAAATCGCCCTCCGAATTAAAAACGGTACCATAAATTTTTTGTGCTGAAATAGATTGAGAAAAAATAAAAAGAAATGAAAATAAAAATAGGCGCATAAGTTCGTTTAAGTTTATACGAATTTACTTGCAAATTTGTTACAGTATTTATAAAAATACATTATGCGGCAAATATTTTACGAAGGTACCGGCCGGATAAGCTCCCCAAGCCTGCTACCAATCCACCTATTAATCCAGTAACTAGAAATAATGCATAAGGATTATCCACTTTTATAAACAACACCGAAATTTTATGAGCCAATAAATGATCATTGGCATTGCTTATATAAAAACTCAAACCTGCCCATAAAATAAACAGCGCAAGAAACCCACATAAAAAGGCGAAGCCTGCTTTTTGTGGAATAGCAAATGCCACTACAAAACCAGCAATTGCAATAAACCACCATGGCAAAAATAAACAACCAGCAAAACTTAAAGCAGCTATTAAAATTAGGGAGATAAAAAATTTCATTTTGAGAATGGTTATTTGGTTTATACTAAAATTTATGGGCTCTATTGTTATTTGCTAAAATTCATTGTCCATTTTACTCTACTGTCTTTGGTTTCTGCTGCTGTCATCATCCACAACGAATAATATTTTCCTGCTGCCCAATCATTTATAAAATTATCGTAAAACTTGCTACCTGGGTTTCCATTTTGGCCACCAGGATATACACCGTAAGCTTCTGTTTTAGCTGTTAAGTTCACAATCATTCTCCAGCTTGGCCCATGATTATTTTTTGTAGCATTTATGATTCCGTTACCACCACCTATGGGTAAGTTTGGTCTATTAAAAGGAGCCAATTTTAATAAATGGTTTATATAGGTCCCTTTGTTTTTAGCCCATTCCAATTTGCCGGCTGCATCAATTTTAGACAAATCAATAACGGCTTGCTTAAATGAGATGGTAGCTATATCTGCTATTGTTTCTTTAGCTGGTGTGGTTATGTCATCAAAAAATTTATAAGTGCTATCCTTCAAAGCAGCTTCGATCAATGTACTTTCAAAAGGAATCTGAATTGGTTTAGGAGCTTTAGCAAATTCATCCTTAAAAACATTTTCTTTGAATTTATTAAACAACTCATCATACACCGTTGCGCCTTTAGAATCTGCATCGTTTCTCAAATTCCAAGCAGATAATATCGAAAAATATTTTTGCTCATCCGCATTAAAAGAAGTTGCATTTATTCTTTTTAAAAACACCGGCATCATCTCTTGCGCATATAAATTAAAATTTTCTGTTTGCAGCGCCATCATATCTTGTGGCGTTATTTGTTCCATCGCATTCAATCTTTTGTTGATGAGTAACCCACGCACTATTGGATATTCTCTTCCTATATAATATGGATAGGTTTCATCTACTGGTTTTTGATTTGCACTGCTCACAAAACCTCTTTCTGGATTGTATTGAAAAGGTACTTCGCTCTGTGGTATTATGCCTTGCCACATATAAGAACTATCAAAGCCAGGCATTACAAAATCACCTTGCCCCTTCCACTTTGCCGGCCAATCTCCCTGTGTACGCAGGGCTATATCTCCGTTCTTACATGCAAACACACAGTTTTGCCCTGGTGTAGAAAGATTGGTAGCAGCGGCCGTATAATCAGCATAATTTTTTGCATGATTCAATAAATTAAAAACCAAAAAATCGTTGCTTGCATCATGTGCTTTCCAACGTACTGCATAGCTTTTATTGTTGGTCTGTCTACCTCCATTAAAGTTTTCATCGTACATCACAGGGCCAAATATGGTATATGCCACGGTATCCAAAAATGTTGGTTTACCGGCAATTTTTATCACTTCTTCTTTTAGTTCTGTAGCTTTCCATGCGTTGTTAAACCAATATTCTCTTCTTGTTTTGTCTTTAAATTTTATTTCGTAATAATCCCTCACGTCTCTTCCACCATTGGTAAATCCAAATGCACAGCTATCGTTAAAGCCAATAATTACACTTGGTGAGCCCGGAAAAGTAGCACCATATGCATTAAAGGTAGGCGTGCTCAATTGCATTTCGTACCAGATAGATGGTAAGTTTAAACCCAAGTGAGGATCGTTGCAAAGAAT
>JANMGS010000527.1:0-3517 GCA_031374745.1 Ferruginibacter sp.
CCCTTTGAAACATTCTATCAAACGCTTCGTGACAATTATAGCAATATTAAGCTGGAAAAGAATATTGAAAAAAATACCAGTCATATGGATTCAAGAAATCCCAACATCATAAAAGGGCTTACTTATTATTTTTTAAACAGGTAATTTTCTGTCGAGTAACAATAAGTAAATGTCAAACGTATTATAAATAAAAAATCATGAAACTTAATTTAACAGTACTACTTACGCTTCTCATCTCATCGCTATTTGCACAGCCCCAAAAAAGAACCGAGGTGTTAACACTGGGGTCTTTCCATTTTGCTTTTCACAATTTAGACCTGATAAAGACGGGTAAAGAAGAGCAGATTGATGTATTGGAAACAAAATATCAAAAGGAAATAGAAGACATAGTTAACCGCATTGCAAAGTTTAAACCTACAATCATTGTAATTGAAAGAAACCCAAGTGAACAGGTAAAATTTGATTCGCTTTACAATCAATATTTGCAAGGCAACTATAATTTAAGACGTGGTGAAGAAGAACAGATTGGCTTCAGGGTTGCCAAAATGATGAAACTAAAAACCTTGTATTGCGTTAACGCCTGGGGAAGGGATTATGAAGCGCTGGATTCAGTTCTGGAGGGCAAAGACAGTATTGAAAATAAAAAATTTATGGATTATTTTACTAAGTATGCTGATACAGTAAAACAATATTTCCCCCAACCGGTTTTTAAAACAAAAGGGATACTGGCAGAATTGATACAAAAAAATGATCCAGAAAATATTAAGCGGGACATGGGGACTTATTTAATTGCAACTTTTAAGTATGAAACCAACAACAATGAATTTTTTGGGCCCGACTTTGTTACGGGATGGTGGTTCAACAGAAATTTGAGAATCTTCAGGAATATTCAAAAAATAAATGCTAAACCAACGGATAGAATATTGGTTATTTTTGGAGCTGGGCATATGACTTTATTAAATTCATTTTTTGATGCTTCCCCTGAGTATAAATTGCTTAAAGCAAATGATTATTTAAAATAAAACTATAAAAATGAAAGCAGCTGTTTACACACAATATGGTCTACCAGAAGTACTCCAGGTTAAGGATGTAGGTAAGCCAATACCGAAGAACAATGAAGTTCTTATAAAAGTGAATGCAACTGCAGTTAATTCGGGTGACATCCGGCTAAGAAAAGCTGACCCATTTGCAGTCAGATTTATTTTCGGTTTACTAAAACCAAAAATAAATATTCTTGGAAGCGTTTTTTCAGGTGAAGTTGAACAAGTTGGGAAAGACGTAAAAAAATTCAAAGTTGGCGACCAAGTCTTTGGTCATACCGACATGCGTTTTGGAGCTTACGCCGAATATAAATGTATTCCGGAAGATGGATCATTGGCATTAAAGCCGGCTGGTGTTACACATGTGCAGGCAGCAGTCATTCCTTTTGGTGGCGTTACCGCATGGCATTTTATAAAAAAGGCAAACATACAACCAGGGCAAAAAGTACTTATTGCAGGTGCTTCGGGTGCAGTGGGTACTGCTGCCGTTCAATTGGCAAAGTCATTGGGAGCAGAAGTTACTGCTGTTTGCAGCACTGCAAATATTGGGCTGGTAAAATCTATCGGGGCTGATAAAGTAGTTGATTATACGAAGGAGGATTTTACCAAGAATAGTGAAACTTATGATGTTATTTTTGACACCATAAACACAATACCTGTTTTTGGAAGTTTGAATTCGCTTACTAAAAATGGAATAATGATTTTGAGTGCTGCAGAAATGCAGGAAATGCTGAAAGGTTTATGGATTTCCAAGACAAGCAGCAAAAAAGTTTTGACGGGTGTGATCAGCCATACAGCAGCAGAAATTATTTTACTAAAAGAGCTTATAGAAGCAGGTAAATACAAAGCGGTAGTTGATAAAACATATCCATTGGAGCAGATAGTAGAAGCACATGCTTATGTTGAAAAAGGGCATAAAAAAGGAAATGTCAGTATTACTATTTAAACAACATCTAGCAATATTTAAAACTTAAAATATGACAGGTTTTATTATCGGTCTTATTACCACAGCTGCGGTAATTGCGTTCGCAGAAATATTCAGAAAAATTGATTTGAAGTTCTATGCTTCACTTAACCTGGCGGTTATCCCATTTATTTATATTGGATTTTCGATTGATCCATATACGCTGATGCTTACGGTTCCGGGAGCGGCATTCTTTTTACTGTTAGCGTATTGGGGTTATAAAAAAAATTACATGCTTACAGTTGCAGGACTTACGCTCCACGGGCTATGGGATGTTTTATTTCCCTATGTGAGTTCAGTGGCACCACATGGCTACGACCTGTTCTGTATCACCATTGATATAATTTTAGCTGTCTATTTCTATATCAAATTAAAACCAAGTAAAGATCATGCTGACATTTAGTGGTTTGCTATCACAGCTTATTTAATCAACCATGAACAATCAAAAAATAACCCTTAAATTTATTGCCGCCTTAATCATAGTTGTATTTATTACCTGGTTCATCCATGAATTTGCTCATTGGCTTACCAGTGTTTTCCTGGGATATAAAACTATTATGCGTTTAAACAGTACATCACCCGTTGCGGGACAAAATCCAACAGAACTGCATGATAATATCACTTCTGCCGCAGGACCAATTATAACCATCATACAAGGCTTAATTGCATTTGTATTTTTAAAATGCATGCAATGGAATAAATACGTATATGCTTTTTTATTTACCGCTTTTTTTATGCGTTTTTTGGCAGGCTTAATGAATTTCATAAACCTTAATGATGAAGGCAGAATCAGTGCATACCTTAAATTGGGCGTTTTTACCTTACCATTCATGGTAAGCAGTATTCTATTTTATATGGTTTATAAAATTTCAAGGAAATACAAACTAAATTGGAAATTTCAGCTTTCAATAATCCTGGTACTGCTACTTGCTATTACTGCATTAATATTTTTTGACCAATATTTTAAACTTAGGATATTGTAAAAAGTAAAAGGGCAATCCTACATTCATTATTCCACAACATCAGTCAATAAAAACAAAGGTTTCCTGCTTTATTGATCAGCTTTCTATTCCCCATAAGGCCTATTTATTTCTTGTCTGTTTTTGACATTAGGCTGTCTGTTGCACAGCCGAAAAGCACCATAATTTTACACTATCAAAAACAAAAAAAATAACATGAAAAAATTATTAACCATTGGCATTTTTCTAATCAGCACATTGGTTTCAAATGCCCAGACAGACACATCTAAAGTTGAGCAATATTGCCAGGTAATTGCCACGCCCAGATTGCTAAGTAATAAGGTAACCATTGATATTGATTTTGGTGAAGAGAAAAGCATTTGGCGAGACAACAGGCTTAAAACAGAAGGCGGAACATTAAAGAAATTCAATACCATCATTGATGCCCTGAATTATATGGGCAGGGAGGGCTGGATATTTATCAATGCCTATCCCGTTCATGTGGGGCAAACCGAGATATTTCATTTCGCCTTTAAAAAATTATTTCCAAAATC
>JANMGS010000541.1:0-15096 GCA_031374745.1 Ferruginibacter sp.
TGTAAATACTTGCGAATTTTTCTTGGCAAAACTTTCAAAATTGCTATATTCTTTTAACATAGTGGCGCATTCATCCAAAGCTTCCTTGTTTAATGAGTAAGGATAAAAATAGGAACTATCCAATACAAACGGATTTTTTACAGTAGAAATACAATACGCATAACTACGAGCAACTGCATCAAACCTGCAATGTGCATCATTGGCAACGAGATGGATGCTTTTTACCACTATATCTAAGGGTAGTATTGCATTTAGATGGTATAAAGCTTTTTCTACATCAGCAATCAGGATTTCTGTATCAAAATGAAAATAGTTTTGCCTTGCATGTACGCCAGCATCTGTACGAGAGGAGCCAGTAAGTTCAAATGGTTTTCTATAATAAATTTGAAGCGCTTTTTCTACTTCTGCTTGTATGGTATTTGCATTTTGCTGCACCTGAAAACCAGCATAGGCTGTACCTTTATAAGCTACTTCTATAAAATACCTTGCCATAGTTTTAGTTTCGCACCATTGCTTTAAATCGCTTTATGTAATATTCATCCTTTAGTTCTGCTTGTAAACTAAGAAAGTTTTGGCTATCACTTGCGTGAGGATAAGCTGCGTCAAAAAAATTGTATTTGCTGTTATCATTTAAAAACAATAAACTCAAATTTTTTATTTGTTCTACTGAAAAACATTTTGTCTTAAAGATTTTACGTGCAGCATCTACCATGGCTTCGTCGTTATCTTCTGCTACCATTTTTTTTCTAGCTTTAAAAAAATCATCTTCAGTGGCAAAGGCTCTGCAATCAGAATTAAAATTAACTGTAGGCTTGTCACTTGCTTTTTTTGGCTCTTCTTTAGCTATCGGAACTATATCACTTTTTAGTTCAACTACAACTGGCTCGGCTGGTTTCGAATTTGGGTTTGGCAATTCGATATCAAGAAATTTCTCCTCTTTTTTTACTACTGCTTGTTTTACTGGCTCTGCTGTTTTATCAATTGGTTTTGCTGGAGCTTTGCCAATTGGTATAAAAACACGCACGGTATCTATTGTATTATCATAAAATATTGCATAGGTGATTGACTTGCCATCCACATCATTAAAGGTTTCTATTTTATCAATTTTACTTTGTGCTTTTTTTATAGGTTGTTTTGCAGGTTCCACTTTTGGGGATTCTTCTATAACGACTGGTGCAACAGGCGTTTTCTTTACTATTATTTCTGCATTGGCAGCGCCAGATAAAGTTGCGGCAAAGGCATCATCATTTTCATCTTTTGGCTTTTGTTTTACTGCTGCTTTACCATTCATAGAAATTTCCATGGTCTGCATGTTGTATAATCCCCAACCATTTTCTTCAAAATTTTTTAAAAGATACCCAAGATCCTTGTCTGCAATATTGATATTAAATGCCTGTTGTGGCCATTGATCTTTAGGAAAACCTACAGTTAGCTGATAATCTCCTATTGTAAGTTTTGGTATTACTAAATAACCAGATGACGATGAACTCATAACCTTATCCCTCATTTTCACGAAAAAGGGCTGCTTGTTATCTGTTTGAAGGTAGATAAAAAAGTTTTTTTGTGCATGAGCGAATGAACTAAATAGCAAAAAAATGGCAATATGTAAATACGTTTTCATGGCAAAGTTACTTTATCTGCAAATCTAAAGATTATCAGCCATTTGCCATTTATAAAATATTGTGATTGTTTTTTGGGTCAAGCCTTTACTTTTGCCTAAAATAAAAATTATATGAAACGAATTTTAATGCTCCTGAGCATCGTTGTATTGCCTACCATCCTTTTTGCCCAACCGGGTGAAGAACCGGTAGATACCTCTTGGAAAAAAATTTTAAGGGAGAGCTATCCTAAAACGAACGAGCTTGTACACACCAAGTTAGACGTACGTTTTGACTACGACAAGTCTTTCTTATATGGTAAAGAATGGCTTACACTACAACCCCATTTTTATGCTACAGACTCTGTATTGCTAGATGCAAAAGGCATGGAAATAAAAGAAGTAGCCATTATGAAAGGCACTACAAAAATGCCCTTAAAATACACGTATGATGGTGCTCAAATAAACATTAAATTAGACAAAACATATATGGGTGCCGAAAAATACACCTTATATTTTGATTATATAAGCAAACCTGAAGAAGTAAAAGCAGCAGGCAGCGCAGCCATTACGGATGCAAAAGGCTTGTATTTTATAAACCCTAGAGGTGAAGAAAAAGGCAAACCAACGCAAATATGGACACAAGGTGAAACAGAAGCCAATAGCGTATGGATGATTACCATAGATAAACCAAATCAAAAAACCACACAGGAATTGAGCATGACGGTGCCCAATAAGTATGTAACACTTAGCAATGGTTTATTGGTAAGCAAAAAAGTAAATGCAGATGGCACCAGAACCGATAATTGGAAAATGGATTTACCACATGCGCCTTACCTATTCTTTATGGGTGTAGGTGATTTTGCTATTGTAAAAGATTCATATAAAGGCAAAGAAGTAAGTTACTATGTAGAAAAAAATCAAGAGCAATATGCACGCAGGGTTTTTGGTAATACCCCAGAAATGATGAAATTCTTCTCGGAAAAATTGGGTGTGGAATATCCATGGCAAAAATACAACCAAATTGTAGGAAGGGATTATGTGAGTGGTGCCATGGAAAACACCACTGCTACCTTACACCAAGAAAGTGCTTATCAAAATAACCGCCAGTTGGTAGATGGAAATGGATGGGAAGAAACGATTGCACATGAATTGTTTCACCAATGGTTTGGCGATTTGGTAACGGCAGAAAGTTGGAGCCACCTTACTGTAAACGAAAGCTTTGCAAACTACAGCGAGTATTTATGGAACGAGTACAAATATGGTGCAGATGCGGCTTACGAGCATAATAATGACGATATGCAAGGCTATCTTCAAGGTGGAAACGAAACAAAAGACCTGGTAAGATTTCACTATGGAGATAAAGAAGATATGTTTGATGGGGTAAGCTATAATAAAGGTGGCAGAATATTGAACATGCTTAGAAATTATGTAGGCGATGATGCGTTTTTTAAATCGTTGAACAATTATCTTACTACCAATAAATTTAAAGCAGGCGAGGCAGGTCAATTGCGTCTTGCATTTGAAGAAACAACCGGTATGGATATGAATTGGTTTTGGAACCAATGGTACTATGGAAGCGGCCACCCAAAACTTAAAATAGATTATTTGTATGATGATGCTGCGGGTAAAGCCAGTGTAATCATAGAGCAAACACAAAAAACGGGCAAGGTTTTTAAAATACCAATGGCAGTGGATGTATACACAGGTGCTGACAGAAAAAGATACAAAGTAACGGTTGAAAATAAAATTGATACCCTTTATTTTTCTTACACAACAAAGCCAGACCTAATAAATGTAGATGCAGACAAATTATTGCTTGCAGAAAAAACAGACAATAAAACAGAGGAAAACTTTATAGTTCAATTTAAAAATGCAAGAAATTACATGGATAGAAAAGAAGCCCTGGATTTCTTTGCAAAAAAAGCCAGTCCAGAACTTGCAAAAGGTTTAAGCGATAAGTTTGGAGGATTAAAAATACTTACGATGCAAAAGCTAGGCACTTCGCCATACAAAGCAGATAAAGTAGTGCTAGAGCAAATACAAGACCTTACAAAAAGCTTCAATAAAAAAGTAAAAGCTGCTGCCATTAGCTACTTGGTAAAAAATGGCGATGCAAAATACCTTCCTATTTACCAATCAGCAGTGAGCGATTCATCTTATCGTGTTGCTGGTGCTGCTTTAAAAGGCCTGGTAGCATTGGATCCTACAGCAGCATATTCGCTTGCAAAAAAATACAGCAGCGATGCCAAAGGCGCATTGGGTGCAACAGTAAATGATATTCTAATTTCAAAAGGTACTGAAGAAGATTTCGATTTCATAGCTAAAATGTATGATGATGCACCAGCGTCGCAAGAAAAAATAACAATTACTGCAAAATTTGCAGATTACTTAGCAAAACTCAATGACCTTACAAAAATTAAAACAGGAATTGATTATATTGTTAAGTTTAGAAACCTTATTCCGGAGCAATTTAGAAGTTTTGTGGATCCAAGTTTCAAAACTGCCCTAGGAAAAATAAGCAAAGCAAAAGGAACAGAAATAGAAGATTATATCAAATCTGTTTTTAAATAATAATTTTTATAACCAATCAAAAAAAATGGCTTTCATTACGGAAGGCCATTTTTTTTTATTTGATTTTTTTTCAAAATATAGACGTAACTACTTGCTGTCTCGGCGGGGTTTTCGCACTCACCATCTCCAAATAATAAAAAAGTACGCTGCGAAACCCTGCCTGCCGTCAGGCAAGCCCGACGCATTTGGAGCGCTTATGCTATTTTAAGCCAAACTTACACAATTAAAGCCGCTTTTTAGTTCTTAATAATTGCTGGTTCTTTACTGCGGCGGGGTTTCACGGGTAGGCACCTATACTTTAAAATGTATTTGTGTGAAAACCCCGCCGAGACAGTAAAATATAAATGTAGTTACTTACCATTTTCTCAATTCAGTTTTATAAAATAAATATTCGGGTGTATTTATCTTTTGTTCTGCTGTTACTTTATACCAAGGGGATATATCTCCATTTGTAGGATTTAGCAATACATGAATATCTTGCGCTGGCATATAGCTTTGAGCCAATAAATATATTTTTTCTCCTTGTGCGTTTATTGCTACATCCATTACCATAACTGCATGACCTGGAAAACCGCCTCTGATAATCACATTACCTGCTTCTATATCATTAAATTCATTTACCATTTTCAATTGTTTGGCCAAAGAAGCAGAACCACACATACCAAAAACACGCTCTAAATACTTTGCAAAGTTTTCTCGATTATAAGGAGGTTGAAATTTGTACTGCGTAGTTGCATTGTCTATAAAAATTATTTCTTCATATCTTTTCTGGGAAAACAAATATTCTGCTCGCAAGCGCATCACCGCATCTGCGCATTGTTGCAAATCTTTTTTACCAACAGAAATATCTAAGACCGCAAATTGGGCCGCTTGATTATATTTAGGTGAGCCATCAAACTTGTACACAGTTTTATCTGCTTTTAAATAAATATTTTCTAACCATGCAGCAAAACTATTTTCATCATTTAATATTCTTTCAAAACCATCTGGCAAAGGGATATTTTTAATTTGCTTGTACTTATTTTTTTCGGATTCAACTATTGGAATATTAGGTAATATTGGTCTCTCTTTTTCTTTTGTATGAGCACTATTGTTACAAGCAAATGATACCATTAACAAATAAAAAAATAGCAATTTTAAGCGCATAAACAAAATTTTCAACTTTGATGCAACCTAAATTAATATCGATAAAAACTAATGTTAAATAATACCCAATGTACTTTTTAAAATAGTTGAAATAAAATATTGCTTTTACCCGCTTCGGTAAAGGCTGAAGAATGGACTAATATTGACGGGCTGCGGCGGAGCGAGCGATGTATTTAGTTGTGTGCGTGCCGCTGCGGCGGCATACGCATGCAACTAAATACGGGACAGCCCCGCCTTTGGAGGGGTAAACTGCTAAGACCGGATCAATGATGTTACCTGCTCCTTTGTTCACAGCGCATAATTTTTGACCCAACTTTTGTCTGCTATTAATATAAGGCACTAATCTTCTAAATCTTCCAATGCTCCTTGCAATTCATTGTAACTATGGTTATCTTTTACCGCTTTGGCCTCTAGCATTCCTTTGTTATAAATATCTATAGCTTCCTTTATTTCATTGGCTCTTTCCAATAATTTGCCCAAATGATAATAAGAACCTACATAGCTTGGCTCTCTTTCCAAAATTGCTTCAAAGAGCATTTTAGCTTCCTCATCTTTCCCTTCCTTTATATATTCCAAAGCCAGCGCATGTTGCAAAAAGCTGTCATTTGGCGAAGCTTGTAGGAATTCCTTTAATTTATCTATTCTGTTCATTAAATATTTTTTTTTCGCATTAAAACATATAGTTTCTTGGCTTATATTTGCATTTTAGTTGCATAAACAACTTTTTTAAAAACCTAAGCACAATTAAGTACAATGAAGATACTTGTTTGCATCAGCAAAACGCCTGATACCACATCAAAAATAGCCTTCGCAGATAACAATACGAAATTTGCTACAGAAGGGGTACAATTTATTATTAATCCTTACGACGAATGGTACGCTTTGGTAAGAGCCATCGAACTCAAAGAAGCCGACCCTACAACCGTAATACACCTAATAAATGTTGGTGCTGTAGAATCTGATCCAATTATTCGTAAAGCACTTGCATTGGGTGGCGATGAAGCCATTCGTGTAAATACTGACAATGCAGATAGTTTTTTTATAGCATCACAAATTGCGGCTATTGCAAAAGACGGTGCATATGATTTGATATTTACCGGTAAAGAAACCATTGATTACAATGGCTCTTCTATTGGAGGTATGGTAGCAGAATTATTAGACCTGCCTTACATTTCGCATGCAATAAAATTTGATGTAGCTGCTGGTAGCGCAACAGTAGTAAGAGAAATAGATGGTGGCGAAGAAACCGATAAAGCATCTTTACCGTTGGTAGTTAGTTGCCAGAAAGGAATGGCAGAACAACGTATTCCAAACATGAAGGGTATTATGGGTGCAAGAACAAAGCCTTTAAAAGTAGTAGAAGCCACCGCAGCAGAAAGCTATACCTCTATAGCGTCATTTGATTTACCTCCTGCTAAGTCAGGCGTTAAATTGGTAAGTGCAGATAATCCGGAGGAATTGGTGCGCTTGTTACATGAAGAAGCGAAGGTATTTTAGAATAATGAATAATTAGTAATGAATAATTAATAATGGATAATTTAATAATGGATAATTTTTTAACTTTAAAGTTATTAATCACTATCTAAAATTATTTAAAATTTATTATTTATGAAAGAAAATATCTTGAAGGAAAAAAGTTTCCAATTTGCAATTAGAATCATAAATCTTTATAAATTTCTAAAGAAAGAGCATAAGGAATTTATATTATCACAGCAAATTATTAAAAGTGGAACGTCTGTTGGAGCAATAGTTAGAGAATCAGAACATGCAGAAAGTTTAAAAGATTTCATTCATAAATTGAGTATAGGATTAAAAGAAATCAATGAAACAGATTATTGGTTGGATTTATTGTTTTCAACTGGATTTATAAGTGAAAAAATGTACAGTTCTTTAAAAATAGATTGTATAGAATTGTTGAAATTATTAACAGCAAGTGTAAAAACAAGCAAACAACGAATTAAATAAATTATAAATTATCATTATTAAATTATCCATTGTTATGGTATTAGTATTTATAGACCAACAAGATGGTCACATAAAAAAGAGTTCATTTGAAGCGGCATCTTATGGCGCAGCAGTGGCTAAGCTTTTAAACACAACTGCCGAAGGTATTTTACTAGGTACAGTTACAAATGAAGTGTCTTCTCTAGGCAACTACGGCATTACCAAAGTACATACCGTAGCAGATGCTGCACTAAATAAATTTGATGCACAAGTTTTTGCAAAAGTAATTGCACAGGCTGCTGAAAATGCAGACGTAGTAGTGTTTTCAAACAATACGAGCGGAAAGGCAATTGCTCCAAGGTTGAGTGTACGTTTGAAAGCTGGATTGGTTTCGGGTGCAGCTGCATTGCCAGATCTAACCAATGGATTTACTGTAAAGAAAACAGTATTTAGCGGAAAAGCTTTTGCCAATATTAATGTAACAACTGCAAAAAAAATTATTGCATTAAATCCAAATTCATTTAGCATAACTGCAACAGATGCTGTTGCAGAAGTGGTGCCTTTTGCAGTAACATTGGATGCTGCAAAAGTAGAAGTAGTGAGTACAGATCTTGTAAAAGGTGAAGTGCCATTGGGAGAAGCAGATATTGTAGTAAGCGGTGGTCGTGGATTGAAAGGCCCAGAAAATTGGGGAATGATAACGGACCTAGCACATTTATTGGGAGCAGCCACAGCTTGTAGCCGCCCCGTAGCCGATATCAACTGGCGCCCACATCATGAGCATGTAGGACAAACAGGATTGGCTATTGCACCAAATTTATATATAGCGGTGGGCATTTCTGGGGCAATACAGCATTTGGCAGGTGTAAACCGTAGCAAAACGATTGTAGTTATAAACAAAGATCCCGAAGCACCCTTCTTTAAAGCAGCAGATTATGGTATTGTAGGCGATGCTTTTGAGGTAATGCCCAAGATTATTGCTGCCGTTAAAAAATTAAAAGAGGCCTAAATCCTTCCATTTTATTAATATTTTTTATAAAGCCGCAACAAATAAAATCGTTGCGGCTTATTTTTTTGGGCGAATTAAAATAATTATTTTACAATCATGTATTTTAATCATAAATAATTTTACCAAAATACCGTAGTTTCGTACCTAGATATGAAGAAAATAGAATTAGAAATAGTAGCCCTATCGCACAGCATTACACAGACGCAATCTTATGCGGTTGTACTAGGCGAAATAAATGGCCTTAGAAGGTTACCCATCGTAATTGGAGGGTTTGAAGCGCAAGCCATTGCCGTAGCATTGGAGCGTATGAGCCCTAGCCGCCCGCTTACACACGACCTTATGAAAAATTTTATGATGGCCTTTAATGTAACCATGCACGAAATTGTAATAAACGATTTGCAAGAAGGCATTTTCTACTCTAAACTGGTTTGTAGCTCCGAAAATGATACAGTGGAAATAGATTCTCGTACTTCTGATGCACTGGCACTAGCCGTGAGATTTGGTTGTCCTATATATACATACGACAACATTCTTGACCAAGCTGGTGTAATGATGGATGAAGAAATGAATCCAAAACAAGAAATAAGTGCCACAGCACCTGCCGAAACAATATCGAGTAGTAACGAAAACTTACGCTCCATGAGCCTCGAAGATTTGAATACCTTGCTCACAGAAGTATTGGAAAGCGAAGATTACATTAGAGCAATTGCCATTAGAGATGAAATAAAGAGCAGAGGGAAAAATTAGATACTAGATATTAGACACAAGATATTAGACACAAGATATTAGATAAATAGCTATGCTTATTAGTCTACTTATTGACTTGTACATTATAAAATACCATGGTTCTTTTTCCAAATTGCAAAATAAATATTGGACTTAATATTACTGGTAAAAGAGCGGACGGGTACCACAATCTTGAAACAGTATTTTATCCCATTGGGATTAAAGATGCCCTTGAAATTATTGAGGCAAAAAATAGCCAAGAAGAGGACATCGTTTTTACATCTTCAGGCAATGATATTAAAGTAAAGGATGAAGATAATCTTTGTGTAAAAGCAGTTCGCTTACTAAAAAAAGATTTCCCTAAAATTCCAGCTATCAAAATGCATTTGCATAAAAATATTCCTATGGGCGCTGGCATGGGTGGCGGTTCGGCAGATGCTTCGGCTATTTTAATGTTGTTAAACACAAAATTTAATTTACAAGTATCTACTACCAAATTAATAGAATATGCCTTATTGCTTGGCAGTGATTGTCCCTTTTTCATAACAAATAAACCTTGCTTTGCAAAAGGTAGAGGAGAAATATTGTCAGAAATTCCACTTGATCTTTCTCTATATAAGTTCCTTATTGTAAATCCGGGTATTCATATAAATACTGCAGAAGCATTTTCTACATTGGATAAAAATAATTTTTCCGCCGAAGGCGTATTGGGAAAAGCCATTACAGCTGATATTGCCCAATGGAAAAACAACATCCAAAATGATTTTGAAAAACCTGTATTTAAACTGTATCCATCCATAGCATCTATAAAAGATAAGCTGTACGATAGTGGGGCTATTTACAGTGCTATGAGCGGTAGTGGTAGCAGTGTGTATGGAATTTTTTCAAAAGAAACAGTACTAAATATAAAATTTCCCGCACATTACTTTTGCCAAGTAGTTTAAAGCCGTATCTTTGATTTATTACAACAAGTACTAACATACCAGCATTCCTCCATAGCAATTTAGATTTGCTCAATCATCGAGGATAATTACCCTTTACCTCCCATAATTTCGGGAGGACAAACCCATATTTACATTCCTTTTTAAACAACAAAATACATTCACCATGAATGATTTAATTCATGCATCTACAGCAGCCCAACATTTTATAGAACTCGAAGATAAATACGGTGCACACAATTATCATCCCTTACCCGTAGTATTAAAAAAAGGACAAGGGGTAAATCTTTGGGATGTAGATGATAAACATTATTTCGACTTTTTAAGTGGTTATTCTGCGGTAAACCAAGGGCATTGCCATCCCAAAATTATAGATGCGCTTACCCAACAAGCAGCAACACTCACGCTTACCTCTAGGGCATTTTACAACGACCAATTAGGCGAATATGAAAAGTACATAACCCAATATTTTGGATACGACAAAGTATTGCCCATGAATACGGGTGTGGAAGCGGTAGAGACAGCCATGAAACTAAGTCGCAAATGGGGTTACGAAGTTAAAGGCATTCCAAAAGATTGTGCAAAAATCATTGTATGTTCCAACAATTTTCACGGTCGTACGCTCAGTGTTATTTCTTATAGCAGCGACCCTACTGCCACAAAAAGTTTTGGTCCATTTACCCCGGGTTTTGAGGTAGTACCGTTCAATGATATCATTGCTTTAGAAAAAGCATTTCAAGATAAAAATGTAGCGGCATTCCTATTTGAGCCTATACAAGGTGAAGCAGGAGTAGTAGTTCCAGATACTGGGTATTATAGCAAAGTGAGAAGACTTTGTACAGAGTACAATGTGTTGATGGTAGCCGATGAAATTCAAACGGGGCTTTGTCGTACGGGCCATTTATTAGCCATTTGTTCGGAGGGTGTAAAAGCAGATATATTAATCTTAGGCAAAGCATTGAGTGGCGGTACAATCCCAATAAGTGCAGTATTATGCAACGATGAAATAATGATGACCATACAACCAGGGCAACATGGAAGTACGTATGGTGGTAACCCACTTGCTTGCAAAGTAGCCATTGCGGCACTACAAGTTTTAAAAGAGGAACATATGGCCGAGAATGCTGCAAAAATGGGTGAACTTTTTAGAAATGAATTGCAGAAAATAAATTCTTCTTTTATAATCACTATTAGAGGAAAAGGACTTTTAAACGCCATAGTTATAAAACATGAAGACAAAGACGCAGCTTGGAATCTATGTATTGAAATGATGAACAATGGGCTTTTGGCAAAACCCACTCATGGAGACAAAATAAGGTTTGCACCTCCATTGGTAATAAATGAAAAAGAAATAATGAAAGCAGTTTCTATAATCAAAAAAAGTCTTAGTATTTTAGCATAATAAAAATGGAAACACACTTACACCACGACGAACACCAAGAAACCCACCTTACCAGTTCTGCTTTTTTAAGAGATGTTGTAATTGGTATGAGCGATGGACTTACCGTACCATTTGCACTTGCTGCAGGGCTTAGTGGTGCCGTAGATAAAAGTAGCATTATTGTAATTGCCGGTATAGCTGAAATAGCCGCTGGTAGCATTGCCATGGGATTGGGTGGTTATTTATCTGGCAAAACCGAGCAAGATCATTATAAAAACGAAGAAAAAAGAGAGCATTTCGAAGTAGAAAATTTACGCCAAAAAGAGATTGAAGAAACAAAAGACTTTTTTGCAAATATTGGTTTAAGCAAAGAAATACAAGAAAGGGCAACGGAGGAAATTTCGCAGGATAAAGATCGTTGGGTAGATTTTATGATGAAGTATGAACTAGGGTTGGAACGACCCGATCCAAAGCGTGCTACCAAGAGTGCGTTAAATATTGGTATCTCTTATATAGCTGGCGGCATCATCCCTTTGAGCCCTTATTTTTTTATAGATAATTCTGTAGAAGCATTAAAATATTCTGTGGTAGCTACACTCATCTGCTTGTTTATTTTTGGATATTTCAAAAGTAAAATGACAGGCATAAATCCTATACTAGGAGCTATTAGAGTAATGCTTATTGGTGCAGTAGCTGCTGCTGCGGCGTTTGGAATAGCAAAATTGTTTGAGCATTAATTAAATTCTTGTAACTCTTTTATCGACTTTATTTTGATAATAATTTAATCGAACCTCCTGCAAAAGTATTATCAATTATAAAAAATATTAATCCAACAAAAAATTATGTGCCTGGGCATACGTGCAAGTGGCGGCATTTGTCCGGTCTACCTGCCAGTCGGCCTAGCGTGTGGACACATCATCTATGAAAAAAGAACACGGATGACACGGATTTGACGGATTTTTATGGATAAGAAAATATGGATTTGATTTTTTGCTTCCTCCTTTGGCGGACACAGTCGCAAAAAGTCCTTTTAAATCCATCCAATCCGTGTCATCCGTGTTCAAATTGTATTTGTGTCCATACGACAGGCCAAATTGCGGGGCTCTTTATGGCATTTCAAAAAAAAGCGACAAAGTATGCCGCTCTAAATAAAATAAAAGTTGGTTTATGGGGCTTTTACCGGCGTAACAACAACCGGTTTACAAGCGGGTGGCAAACTCTTCACCGCACTTTCTTCTGCAATTACATCATCGGCATCGAAACCAGCATTGGCAATAGCCGTTTTTATTTGTTCTATATCGGTTCTATCTGTAATCCATGTTACCGTAGTGGTTTTCTTTTTTACATCTGCTTTTACAAAAGTGACACCATACATTTTAAAAAGTATACGCTCTACCCTGTCTTTACAGGCTTCGGCAATTAACCCAGGCGTTTTTATGATGGCTTTGCCAGTTGGTTTTACCTGTGCAGCCGCAGAGAATGAAATAGCAAATAATGCAAGGCACAACAGTTTAAATATTTTCATTTATGTATGTTTTAGAAATTAAAATTATTTTATTTACCCCACTCTGCAGGGTTTTCTCGCCATTTTAACAAAGAATTTAATTGCGCTTCGTTCAACTCCCCTTTTGCTTCTACTAATTTAATAAGGGCTTCATAATTACTCAATGAAATTAATTTTATTCCTGCATTGGCAAAAGCCTCAGTTGCATGAGGGAATCCATAATTAAAAATAGAAATCATGCCTTCAATAATGAGCCCTTCTTTTTGCAAAACTTCACACACTTGCAAACTACTTTTTCCGGTAGATATCAAATCTTCGACAACAATTACCCGTTGTCCTTTTTCATACATACCTTCTATTTGGTTTCCCATACCATGTTCTTTTGGCTTTGGGCGCACATACATAAAAGGTAGTTTCAATTGGTCTGCAGCCATTGCACCCCACGAAATACCTGCTGTAGCCACACCCGCCACTGTTTCTGCTGCTGCAAAATGTTCAAATATGGTTGCGGCAAGTTCACTTTTTATAAAGTCACGTATGTATGGGTAACCCAAGGCCCTGCGGTTGTCGCAATATATGGGGCTCTTCCACCCGCTTGCCCATGTGTATGGGTTTTCTGTATTAAGTTTTACTGCCTTTATCTGCAATAGTTTTTCTGCAATTGCCTGCGCTGCTGATGTCATATTTTTATTACTTTTTTAATACAATCCTAAAAGTTGTTCCCTTTCCCAATTCACTTTGCTTCACAAATAAATTTCCTTTGTGGTATATGTCAATAATACGTTTGCTTAGCGATAAACCAAGCCCCCAGCCCCTTTGCTTTGTGGTGAAGCCAGGTTTAAACACATTGGCAATATTATTTTTACTGATACCTTTTCCATTATCTTTTACATCAATTATAATCTCCGCTACTTCATTTTTAATATTTATTTCTATACTGCCTTTTCCTCCCATTGCATCCAACGCATTTTTAAGTAAATTCTCAATTACCCAATCAAACAAAGGCGGATTTATCATGGCAGTTATATCATTGTCGCCGTTATAATTTATTGCAAAACTAACCTTATCGGGGGCACGGCGTTTTATATAATTTACCATATTTTCAATTTGCCCATTCAAATTAGTTTCCTCCAGTTTTGGCGTGCTACCTATTTTACCAAAACGATCACTTACCAATTTTAGCCGCTCCACATCTTTACTCATTTCTGTGGCTATTTTTTGGGTGCTTTCATTGTCTTTCAACATTTCCATCCAGCCCTCAAGCGATGAAATAGGTGTACCAAGTTGGTGGGCTGTTTCCTTAGCCATGCCCGCCCACACTTGGTTTTGTGTACTTTTACTTTTGGTAGAAACTGCTATTACCACAATGATGATAAACAACATAGCTACCACCAATTGTACTATTGGAAAATACCTAATCTGAATAAGCAAATCAGATTCTCCATAGTAGGTGAAATTTTGTTCCGCCCCATTCAAAGGGTTTTTCCATACAATGGGAGGGTTTATTTTTTTAAGCTCCGCTAATTTATTTTGCAGAAATGATTTGTCTTTTAAAACTTTTGCGGAGTCATAATTAAAAAAGATGATACTGTCTTTTTCATTGGTCTCTATCAATGGTATATCCTTGCTATTTTCTACAATAATTTTTGTAGCAAGTTTTGTGTCTAAATTACTGATATTGTTTAAATCGTTTACGGCTTCTACATATTGCCCCACTTTTCTTTTTTCTTCTGCAGCAATTTTTTTTGCTAAGTAGTTACTAAAGAAAATACTTCCTGTAATAAAGGCAATGGCTATAAGGCCCAACATATTTCTTAAGTTGAAAAAACGCTCAAACATGGTTAAAAATAATAAATAATAGAATGAAAGGGCATATAAATTTTACAAATGAATTATGTTTGTGCCGTTATGAATGGCCAAAACGAGTTACAAGAACATACAAACAATGAAAACTTACCGCTGGTTGCTGTGGTAATATTAAATTGGAATGGCAAACATTATTTAGAAAGATTCCTTCCCTCTGTAATAGCTTCTACCTACCAAAATTATAAAATAATAGTAGCAGATAATGCTTCTACCGATCATTCGGTTTCCTTTTTACAAGCACATTTCCCTACCGTAGAAATAATTATACACGAAACCAACGAAGGTTTTGCAAAAGGCTACAATACTGCTTTAGCGCAAGTAACAGCAGACTATTTTGTATTGCTAAACAGCGATGTAGAAGTAACAGCTGGTTGGATAGAACCGATTATTTCGCTCATGGAAAATGAT
>JANMGS010000576.1:0-3655 GCA_031374745.1 Ferruginibacter sp.
TGTGCATCGGTGGCAAAAATGGCCACAGATGCACCGTTTTACCCTCTCTTTTTAAATATGTTACAGATTGGGTAGACAAATAAGTATTAACAAAACTGTAAGTAGTTCAAAATTATTAGAAGTAATATTTATTTTTAAAAAAAATATAGACAATGCACCATGTAGCTGATAGTCATTAAAAAAATTATATAAACAACTGCTGCATTTTCATCTTTTCTTATTAGAAAGATTGCGATAAATGAATTGTACTTATGTCAACTATAATAGTAACTAATACCCTGTAAATGAAATCTTTTCAAACATATAAATTTTATATCAATTCTTAAATAAATCTTAAAAGGCAATAAAGCCATTTTTAACCCGTTATATATTTCTAGTTTTATCCAATAGCCAATTTCCTTATGAAAAGAATGTATTCTCCCTTAGTTCCTGTGCGCATATTTTTAATTGTAATAATAATACTAGCGGTGACGGCTGGTTCAGCTATTGCACAAGACATCACTAACAATACACAGCATCTTGTACTCGCAGATAATATTGGAAATAATCCAAAAAAAACAGTCACTTATATTACCAAAGAAGCCAACGTACTTTTTCCAGACGTGCTTAAAGGAAACGAAGAACAATCTATTGAATACGTTGAGAAATTTGCGAAGAACCGTAGAGATTATTTAATGCGGATGTATAAAAAAAGTAAAAAGTTTTTTCCAAAAGTGGCTACCATATTAAACAAGCGTAATTTACCACACGAGTATCAGGTGTTATTAGCATTAGAAAGTGCATTTAATGGAAATGCTGTTTCCAGCGCTGGCGCAGTAGGCTATTGGCAAATAATGGATGAAGTTGCACAAGAATATGGCTTAGCCTATCTACCACAATTATCTGAATCAGAAAAGAAAAAATTGGCAGAAGAAGCTAAAAAAACGTCGGCTTCAATAAAAAAACTACCAACTACCTCGCTAAAAAAAGTTGTGATAAAAGACGATAGAAAAAACTTTTTAAGAAGTACACAAGCTGCTGCACGCTATTTAAAAGAACGCTCCAGAAATTTAAACAACGATATACTCCTTATTGTTGCAAGTTACAATTGCGGTGTAGGAAATGTATGGGAAGCAAAAAGAAAAACAGGATTGAATGATCCAAATTTTTGGGACATAAAAAAATTCTTGCCGGCAGAAACACAAAACTATGTGATGAATTTTATTGCACTCAATGTTATTTTTAACAATTACAAAAAATTTGAAAACAATACAATGAATTTTAAAGCAGAAAAAATGCAAGTAATAACCGAGGAAGAAATGATGGTGGAGACAATTGAAAAAAATACTGGAATTGATTACTAATTACTAACCCACCAATATAACCATAGCCAGTACGCATGTGCTGGCTTTTTTATAAAATCAAGGCTGTCTTTAACGTGTTTTTAATATCATACCTGCTACTATCTTATCGATAGGCAACGTCATCGTATCCTCATCAAATGCTTGTAAATCTACAAATCGAAATGTTTCCGTTTCACCAGTGGTCTCATACATACGCATTTCCCGTTCATCAAAATCGAATGGCTTGCTGCGCAGCAGAGCCGTAATAGGTTCCAGCGCTTTTACAATATAATAAATAGACATTATCTGATCGCCATTTCTGAAAGCGGATGGCTGAAAAAAATCGGTTGTATAAAAATGCTCACCCACTTCAATTTGCAAGTTCATTTCTTCCATAAACTCCCGTTTCAAACAATCTCTGGTACCTTCTCCTTTTTCTAAACCACCACCGCAAAATTTTGTAATATACATTCCACGTATAAATTCATCGCTTACCAAAATTTGCTTTTGTTCATTTATAAGTATCCCATACACCCTAATCGTTATCATGCTTTATTTTTTTCTACTAATAAATTTTACAGTTACGTAAGCTAAAATTCCTAATGAAACTACAATGGGTACCCAAAATGCAAAAGGCGAATGTTGAAAAGGCAAAGGCACATTCATTCCATATATACTGGCAATTAAAACGGGAATACTTAGAAAAAGGGTAATAGTAGTAAGTCTTTTAAGTACTTCATTTTGGTTGTTGCTTATAATACTGGCAAATGCATCGAGCGTGCTAGAAAGTATATTGGTATATGTATTGGCAGTTTCCAATGCTTGCGAAGTTTCTATAACCAAATCGTCTAAAAAATCCTTTTCCTCTTCGTTTAGTTCTAAAAAGTTGGTACGGGCAAGTTTCATCATCAACAATTCATTGCTGCGAAGTGCGGTAATAAAATAAACCAAACTTTTTTGTATACGCATCAATTGAAACAACTCTTCGTTTCTGTTGGAATCATACAACTTTTGCTCTAGGGCATTTCTTCGTTGGTTGATTTCTTTCAAATGGTCTTGGTAATTGTTGGTTATTTTTTCAAATACTTTCAACACCATCATGTTCTTTTTATCGGGATGGCGGTTTTGAAAACTATTTAAGAATTTCTTGATGGCTTCGTTTTCAAAGGAATTTACCGTTACAATTTGGCCTTTGGTAAGGATAATACAAATGGGTATGGTAATATAAAACGCATCACTTTCGTTGAAAGAATTATTTTCTGTGGGTGTTTTTATTACAATGAGTTTTACATCATCATCTGCTTCGTAACGGCTTCGCTCGTCAATATCCAAAGAGTCCTTTAAAAAATCCAACGGAATATCTAACAAATTACTCAGCTCCGAAAACTCTTCCTGTTTTAGCGGAGGTAATACATTTACCCAAGTACCATTGCCGGGTTTATCTATCGCAACTGTATGTCTATCTACTATCGTAAAATACTGAATCATTTTTTAAATATTTACAGTTCCTTTAAAAACAAATGTTGCCGGGCCGCATAAAAATATATCGGTAAAACTATAATCTCCCGATTTATAAAATTCTACCCCAAGTTGGCCACCATTGGTTTGTACTTGTACATGGTTAAATCCTCTTTCGTTGTGTGCACTAACTAGTGCTGCTGCAGTAACGCCCGTTCCACAACTATATGTTTCGTCCTCTACCCCACGTTCATATGTTCTCACATAAATGGAATACGAACCAGTATTTTCCACAAAGTTTACATTAATACCTTCGGCTTCAAACGCTTCGCTGTTGCGAATTTCACGACCTTCTTCCACCACATTCAAGCGCTTTGCATCTCTCACAAATTTTATATAATGCGGCGAGCCTGTATTTAATATAGCATACGATCCATGCTCCTCAACATCGTGTACATCTTGCATTTTTAATCGAATAATATTATCCATATCTATGCTTGCTTCGTGTAAGCCATCTACAGCCAAAAATGAATAAGACGATTTATGAATACCCAAATCATTTGCAAAACGTACTATACACCTTCCTCCATTGCCACACATACTAGAAAGATTTCCATCCGAATTGTAATAAACCATTTCAAAATCATATCCCTCCTTGTTGCCCAATAAAATTAAACCATCGGCACCAATGCCAAATCTTCTATCACAAAGTTTATGCACTATTTCTTTTGTGAGTGAAGTTATTGAAGCATTTCGGTTATCGAATATTATAAAATCGTTTCCTGTGCCTTGATACTTAAAAAATGTATATTCCATTATATTTTTGCTGAAATTATTTCCAATGATTTTAAAATTAAATTTTCTACCGCTTTACC
>JANMGS010000584.1:0-8549 GCA_031374745.1 Ferruginibacter sp.
AGATATTGGCCACAAAAAAAACAGCTACCAACGATGTTTTTGAATTGGCTACCGATATTACGAAAAGAGAATTAGAAATCCTATCTAATATTTGTGATGGACTTACCTGCAAAGAAATAGCAGATAAATTATACCTAAGTAACCGCACAGTAGAAACCCATAAAAAAAGTATTATGGCAAAATTTGATGCCCATACTACGGGCAAACTAGTATCCTTGGCTATCAAACATAAATTTGTAAAATGAGGCCAAGCAGTATTATTTTAATAGGGGCTTTAGCAATTTGTCTAAACTTGTTTGCACAAAATAAAAGTATAGAAAACCGTTTAGCCGAAATGGAGAAAACAAAAGCTTCTCCAGAACTTGTAGGCGAATTAAAAAAAATAATTACTACACCAAACTTATCCAATGAAGATAATTTAGCTATACAAACTACCCTGGTACACCAATACCAAGCGCTTCAAATGTGGGATACCTGCCTCAATTATTGCCAAGCACAAGTTGCACTTGCACATCTACAAAAAAACAGTTTGGCAGAAGCTACTTTTTATAAATTAATTGGTGGCACTTACTATTATATTCCAAAAAAAGAAAATGCCATTGCCTATTGGAACAAATGCATTGCTTTGGCAGAACCCAATAATTACCATACACTATTGGCACAATGCTACCATAATGTTGGCGTAATATCTTTAGAAAGTGGAAAGGATTTAGACGTTGCAGAAAAATATTTTATCAAAGCCATTGAAATAAGTAAAAACAATAATGACACTTCTTCTTCCACCTTTAGCCTTCATTACAGATTACTAGCCACAACCTACGATCAAGAAAACAAATTAGATAAAGCCGAAAAAATATACCAAGAAATAATTGCAAAGAGCAGGGCTATTAAAGATTCTGGGAATTTAGTGGAAGCATTATTGTTTTACACCAATGTGTTGAATAAAAAAAAAGAATTTCAAAAATCGATACTCCTTAGCCAAGAAGCCTTGTACATTGCTAGAAAAATAAACCTTATTGATGGTGAAATAACTGCATTGGATACCCATGCCGCCAATCTCGTTGCTGCGGGGAACTTTAAAGAAGCATACCAATTTCAATCGGAGGAAAATGCTTTATTAAGAAAAAGATTTGATGGCGATTTGAATAAAAAAATAAGTGAAGCAGAAGCTAAATTTAACAACGCAGAAACCAAACATGAAAAAGATATTGCTATTTTAAATGCAAAAAGGGAAAAGCAAATGTATCTTGTTGGCTTTGTCGGATTACTTTCCATAACTGGGTTTATCTTTTATTACATTTTTCAAAAGCGAAATGCAAAACAAAAAGCACAACTACTACAAGCACAAATAAAATCTGTACTAGACGGCGAAGAAAAAGAACGAACACGTATAGCAAAAGATTTACACGATGGCATTGTGCAAGATCTTACTGCCATTAAACTACAACTAAATGCAGGCATAGATGATAGTGGCATTGTAGATAAAAAAACGGTAGTAGATGCGGTAGAATCTATAGACAAAGCAAGCAAAGAAGTACGCAACATTTCTTACCAAATGATGCCAACAACCCTTATACAACTTGGCTTTATCCCTGCAATAGAAGATTTATTAAAGCGAGTACTTACAACCAGCAATATCAATTACGATTTTGAACAAATTGGTATTTTAGAAAGATTACCAGATAATATTGAAGTGAGCGTTTTTAGAATAACACAAGAGCTATTGAACAATGTATTAAAACACAGCGACGCCAATTTTGTATCATTACTCATTACTTTAAAAGCCAATGTGGTTACGATGATTTTTGAAGACAATGGCAAAGGATTTGATGCTGCAACGGTAAAAAAGGGCATTGGTTTTAGCAGCCTAAGCTCTAGGGTAGAACTATTGAATGGGGATATAAAATACGAAAAAGCGGAAGGAGCTGGCACGATGGCTATTGTAAAAATTCCGATTTCTAAATTGATATAAATAATTAAACGATGGCAATGAGTATCATACAATGAACTTGAATTCACCCCAATTATATAATTTTAAGAGCCTACACATTATTAAATTCATTTAAATTTACAGTTCTAAATATTTAACTTATACAGTATGAAAAAATTTGCTTTGCTTGGAATAACGTTACTGATAATAACTGCTTCTTTACAAGCACAAAAAAATATTACAACGGATGATTATACAAAAGCCGTAGGCAAATTAGGCGCCAATCTAAATAAATTGATAGATAGAAATGCCGTACGTCCTCAATGGATGCCTGACGGGAATTTTTGGTATAGTGTAAAAACAGCTTCAGGTGTAGAATATGTATTGACCAATGTAAAAGATGGCAAAAAGAAAACTGCATCAAAAAAAGATGACATTATTCCATCCGCTATTGAAACGCAAAATCCAGTTGTGAAATTCACAGAAGTCTTATCGCCAGATGCAACTAAAATTGCTTTTATAAAAAACTGGAATCTATATGTAAAAGATGTAGCAACAAAAAAGGAAACACAACTCACAACCGATGGTGAAAAAGATTTTGGCTATGCTACGGATAATGCTGGATGGACACATAGTGAGAAAGCAATATTATTATGGTCGCCCGATTCTAAAAAAATTGCAACTTTTAAGCAAGACCAAAGAAATGTGAGTACTATGTATTTGGTAAAAACAAAAGTAGGTGCGCCCGAATTAAGTGAGTGGAAATATCCATTACCACAGGACAAAGAAATTGTAAAAATACACCGGGTTATTATTGATGTAACAACGGGTACTGTTGTAAAATTTAAAACAGCATCCGATGACCATCGCAGCACATTGTGCGATGATATAAGTTGTAATGGCTCGTTTGATGACAATATATGGAGTGCAGATGGCAGTAAACTTGCCTTTGTATCTACCCCTAGAGACCATAAAAAAGCTACGCTTAGAATTGTAGATGCTGCAACGGGCGATGTAAGAGATGTGTTGGAAGAAAAGGTAGCAACACAATACGAATCGGGCTGGAAAACGGCCAATTGGCGCTATCTACCTGCCAGCAACGAAATTATTTGGTTTTCTGAAAGGGATAATTGGGGGCACTTGTATTTGTATGATCTTAACACGGGCAAATTAAAAAATCAAATTACAACAGGCAATTTTGTAGTAACAGAAGTATTAAATGTAGACGAAAAAAAACGAAGCATTTTATTCGAAGGTAGGGGAAAGGAAGCAGGGCAAAATCCATATTTCAGGTATTATTATTCTATTGACTTTAGTGGGAAAAATTTAAAATTACTTACCCCTGAAAGTGGAGATCACTCCATTAGTATTTCTGATGATGGCAAATATTTTGTAGATAATTTTTCTAAACAAGATGTACCAAATACAGCTGTTTTAAGAGATATAAATGGAAAATTAATCACCCAGCTGGAAAAAGCAGATATCAGTCGCTTAACAGCTACTGGTTGGAAAGCACCCATTCCATTCAGTGTAAAATCTGGTAATGGTAATTTCGATTTATATGGCATCATGTACCAGCCATCCAATCTAGATGCTTCCAAAAAATATCCCGTTGTGAATTATATTTATCCTGGGCCCCAAGGAGGAGGCGTAGGCACTTGGTCTTTTTCGGCAATAGGCTCTAGCGACCACCAGGCATTAGCAGAGTTGGGATTTATTGTAGTTGTAATAGAAGGTAGTTGTAATCCCAATCGTTCCAAAGCATTTCACGACGCATGTTATGGCAATATGGGAGATAATACCTTACCCGACCAAATAAGTGGCTTAATACAATTGCAACAACGGTATCCTTTTATAGATTTGGATAGAGTGGGCGTATGGGGACATTCCGGTGGTGGTTATGCTACAGCCGACGCCATGTTTAGTTATCCCGATTTTTACAAAGTAGGTATCAGCGAAAGCGGTAACCATGAAAACCGTAATTATGAAGATGACTGGGGAGAAAGATATATTGGATTATTAGAAGGCGACAATTATAAAAACCAAGCCAATCAGTATAATGCAAAAAATTTAAAAGGCAAATTACTAATTGCACACGGCAATATGGATGACAATGTACCGCCTTCCAATAGTTATTTGGTAGTAGACGCACTCATTAAAGCTAATAAAGATTTTGATTTGGTAATTTTCCCAAATGCAACGCATGGTTATGGTGCAGATAGCTATTATATGATGCGCAGACGTTGGGATTATTTTGTACAATACTTAATGGGCGCAATGCCTCCAAAAGAATTTCAAATAAAAATTACGCCCGATACAAGAAGATAGAATTTTCGCAAGGGTTGTCAACCTTTTTTGGTAATATCAAAATAAATGAATCTTAAAAAGGTTGACAACCCTATTTGCAAACTGCAACATTTTTAAATGCAACCTCGATATTCGCTAATCGGCGGAAACAACTTTTGTAATTTTACTTAGAAAAAAAGTTAGCATTGGTTTCAATTGTCTATGCTTGTTATATTGGAAGCCATTTTCCAAATACCTTTTTCTTTGGTAAATAAAACCATATTCCAACTTCTATCTTTTTCAGTTTCTCCTATTGAAATGGCAGTCCCTATTTTTAAAGTAGCATTATTGCCTATAATATTTACAAGGTAAATATTCTTAGGATTTGTGTACCATTTTATCATGTATTCAATACTTTCTTGCCCGCCTCCCCACCTATCAAAATCAAAGCCAACGGCCATTTCTTCTTTGGGGTCTGCTTTAAAGCAGCTATCGTAATATAAAAAATCCATTCGTTCGCTTTCTATATACGCATCCCCAACAAATGGAACTTGCTTGCGCAAAAAAGCAAAATATTTATCTACTTCCTTCCATTGAATATGAAACGGTGGGGCATTCTCTTTTCCTTGGCCTTTATACAAATGAAAAGCATCAAACTTTTTCTCATTCTTTTGATAGAATTGTAGGAAATCTACAAAAAGTTTTTTTATACTTTTCTGCTCAGCATTTAACTGAGCATAGCTTATGAAGCAAAAAAAGAAAAAGACAAAAACGATAGTACACTTTTTCATGAACTAATTTTAGTAAATTAAAATTGATATGAATGATTTGAATTAAAAAAAGAGCAACCAATTTTTGATTGCTCTTTTCCTACATCAAATATTTATCTAGCGTATACCCCATTTACACTTACCACTGCGCCAGGGCCTCCACCAATACCTACAGGAGGAATAATTAACTTAACCTCTTTACCATCTACTTTTAAAATTGTTTTACCCGCTGTTCTTTCTACTCCTTGTTGGTAAAAAGGCATTGGGCTACCCATTGCCCTGTTTATTAAATATGGTTTGCCCAAATCTGTCATGCTGCATTCAAATGTATGCCCACCTGCTACCACTTTTGCAGTCGCACTTTTATCATCGTATTTAATATCAAATGTCGCCATTACAGTTGGCGCTTTTTCAAAGGGTGTACCTGCAAATATTTTTGGACCAAAATAATCGCCTACTGCTTTATTGGTACTTACAAAACCCATTACTATTGGTGCTTGTAGGGTATCTGGCCTGTACAAAATCATTCCACTAGCCGCTTTGCCCGCTGGCGTACTCACCATATTGGCTACATGAAAAATCACGTTTGGCATTTTGTAAGATGCATCTGTAACACCCGCTACATCCATTCCGCCTTCCCAAGCCATCCAATCGGATACGGATGGGTTTATTGCTGCAACTTCTTTTGTTGTTGTTTCTGTTTTTGCAGCGTCTTTTTCTGTTGGCTTCGCTGTATCTGTTTTTGGATTATTGTTGCATGATACAAACATAAATATTGCAATTGCTGGTATTAGGTTAGTATTCATTTCTACATTTTTTAATGAGTAAAGAGTAAAGTTAAAATAAGCTTTGCAACCATAATATACCCAATACACGGTATTTACTGCTCGTTGCAAAATATGGATAATAATACTATCTAATTTTTGAAAATAGGCATATCCATATGCTATCAACTTGCTGCAAAAAAAATTACGTATTTCACGGTATATGAATCAAGTCTAAATAGAGCCATTTTTACAATCTTATAAAACCCTACGACAATGCGCTTCATTTACCTATTCATTTTAAGCAATTTTGCGCTTAGTATTGATGCACAAATACCAACTGCTGGGAATGTGCTTTGGCTAAAAGCTGATGCTGCAGTATATACAGATGCAGCCGCTACAACCCAAGCTACCAGCGGACAAACAGTGGCACAATGGAACGACCAAAGCGGCAATGCCGCACATGCCATTTGCACACCAACCATTTACAGACCAACCTATGTAACCAATGTAATAAATGGAAAACCTGTATTGCGTTTTACAAACCATTATATGCAAACACCCAATATTGATTTAAGTGCTACCGATAAAACCGATATGTATGTTGTGTATAAATCTGTAGCTCCCAATACAAATTGGGAATGTGTTGTAGAGCATGGTGCGGACTTTAACACATACATAGGGTTCAATTTATTTGAAAATTCACAAACAACAGCATACAATGGTATGTATGCCGGTACCAGTGGCGGCGGAGTCAATTCAAAAAACTATCCTTTTAAAGCAAACGAATTTAAAATTGCAAATACCAGCTATGATAAAGCTGCTGCTACAAATGCAAAAGTAAACTTGCGTATAAATAATAAAGACATCAGTTTATTTGATCAAAATAATGCTTTAGGCTCAGGCAATTTTGCAAACTATCCGTTATATATTGGTAATAGAGGCTCTACTTTATCATACCCATTAAGTGGCGACATAGCTGAAATCATTTTGTACAATCGCAAACTAACTCCTGCTGAAAAAGTTACAATAGAAACTTACTTAAATTCGAAATACAATATTACTTGCAATGTTATTACGCCATTGCCGGGCAGCGGCAATTGTTTGCAAATGGGCAATTTTGGCGCTTTTGCGCAGGATGATGCCGATATAGATTTTGGCAGCAATGATTTTACCGTAGAGTTTTGGACAATGAAGAGAACTTTAACGAGTAGTGTGTACAACAGCCAATGTGTAAACAAATGGAATAGTGGCAACGTACCTGGCTCAAACGAGTGGGCTATTGCTACCTCATCTGATGGTTTTAACAATATACCCAGTTTTAATATTGAAAGTGGTACTACCATTTATAAAGCAGATGCTACAACAAGCTTACCAATCAATAAATGGTATCATATTGCTGGGGTAAGAGAAGGCAATAATTTAAAAATTTATGTGAATGGAATATTTGAAGGCACAACAGCTATCCCACCAGGTACGAGTATAAACAATGTAGCAGCTCGCACTTTTATGTCCATGGGATACATTGCAGCTTCCCCTTATTACAGCAACAATTCTAATTTAGATGAATTGCGTATTTGGAATACAGCGCTATCGCAAACTACCATTAGAAATTGGATGTGTAAAAAAGAAACCGCATCGCATCCCAATCATGTATCGCTTACGAGATACTATAAATTTGATGAACCAAGCGGAACAATATTTGGAAATCAAATAAACAATTGTGTAACCGAAGCATATGGCAATGGCGGTGTTTTAACAACCAGTGCTGCACCTATTGGCGATTACAGTGCTTATGATTATACGGCCAATATTGCAACTGCCAATCTAAGCATTGGTGTTCCATCTGATAATTTTACAGCTACCATGAATGCAGGTACCAGCGCAGGTGTACAGGTATATGCGGTGAACGAATTACCCAACAATCAAAATTTTCCTGGTTTGGTTGGCAACAATAAATATGCAGGTGTATTTGTAGTAAATGGTAATGGCACAGCAGCATACAATGCCACCTACAATTATACAAACAACACCTCAGTAACGCCTGCAAATGAACCTACTTTAAAATTATATAAACGTATAGATAATGCTGCTGCTTGGAGTGTGGCAATTAGTCAAACTGTAAATACTGGTACAAAAACAATAACCGCTACTGGGCAAAATACAGAATATATTTTGGCAAGTGCTGTTACACCTGTACCACCTACATGTGCTTTAAATTTAAGTGGTGTGGCTGGCGAGTCCGTACAAGTACCTTCATCTACTGCAATGGATGTAACTACGGCATACACCTATGAAGCTTGGTTTAAAACTTCTTCTTCAAATATTGCCGATTATAGAGCAATTATAAACAGGGATTATAATGCTTACACTCCTCATATTTATATTGCGGCAGGGTACGACCCAAGCGGAGGAGCAGGTAAAATATTTGTAGATTGTTGGAGTGGCGGTGTAAGGAGAAGTTTTTATGGTACAACGCTAGTAAATGATAACCAGTGGCATCATGTAGCCACTACATACGATGGAGCAAATATGAGGTTGTATGTAGATGGAATTTTGGAAAACAGCATAGCAGCAACTGGCACAATTCCCGTAGTAACTGCACCGCTTGGCATTGGCTATAACTATCAACAAGGCAGATATCAGTTTATTGGAAAAATAGATGAAGTAAGGGTTTGGAATATGGCAAGAAACCTTAGCCAAATAACGGCAACAATGAATAATAGTTTGGCAGGCAACGAAACTGGATTAGCCGCTTATTACAATTTTAATACTGGTATATATAATGGTAGCGGCTTT
>JANMGS010000593.1:0-3257 GCA_031374745.1 Ferruginibacter sp.
CTGTGCATCAATTGTTAAAAATATGGCCACAGATGCACAGTTTTACCATCTCTTTCTAAATATGCTATAGATTGGGTAGCCAAATAAGTATTAACAAAGCTGTAAGTAGTTCAAAATTCTTAGAAGTGATATTTATTTTAAAAAAAATATACACAATGCACCTAATAGCGGATAGTCATTCAAATTTTTATCTACAAAACATTCATTTATACATTTGTTCTATAGTCATTACAATGGTATATGAATTGCAATGATGGTTCCTTTATTAATTCCACTAGAAAAATCAATGCTGCCTTTCAAATAAGCAATACGAGAAACAATATTTTTCAAACCTATTCCTTCCATATCTTCTTTTTTTGAAGCATCAAACCCTATTCCATTGTCTTCTATTGTAGCAGCTATTCCTTTTTCATCATTAATAATTGATATATCTAAATGATCGGCTTTTGCGTGTTTCAATACATTGTTTACACACTCTTGAATTACTCTGTATAAAACTGTTTCTATATTGCTATCCAACCTTTCATTAAGCCCCTCGGTATGTAGAGATACTTTAATAATATGATTATCTATTTTGGAAATGAATTCCCTCACTGCGCTTGCCAATCCTGTTTTCAATAAGGCATTGGGCATCATTTGATGGCTTACATTTCTTACTTCCTTGCAGCTATCATCTACCAATGCAATTACATTTTCGAAATTTTTTCTTTGTGCTTCATTGGCAAAAAGTAAATCATTTTCAAATACAGAGAGATTCATTTTGGCAACACTCATCATCTGCCCTACTCCATCGTGAAGCTCGGCCGCTATACGCCTACGCTCATTTTCTTCTGCCTCTATAATAGCTTTTGTAGCTATATCTTGCTGTTTTAGCACTTCTGATTGTACCAACACTTTATTTTGAAGCATTCGTTTTCTCACAAAAAGAACACTAGACAAACCAAGTAACAAGATCATAATACCGGATGCCAGTAAAAGCCAATTTTTTTTTGAAACCTTGCTTTTTTGCAAACTAAGTTCTTGCTCCCTCTTTTCAGTTTGGTATAAAGTTTCTAACTCTGCAATCTTACTTTCAGACTTTTCGTTTATAATGCTATCCTTTATGGTATAACCCATATTTACTGCAACGAGCGCACTATCTGGTTGATTATTTTTAGCGTAAGCCTTACTAAGCAACAAGTATGCTTGGTAGGCCCCTTGGCGATAGCCCGATTGCTGCGCTAAAACAATTGCCAGATTCAAATTTTTGATACTTGCTTTATTATCGGCTTGCATTTGGTAAAGTTGCCCAAGATTTAAATAGGTGTCAGCCATTTGTTTTTTATTACCAAAAGATGAATCAATATACAAACATCTATCAAAATAGGTTGTTGCTTTAGCATAATTGCCTGAGAACATAAAACAATTTGCCATATTATCGTACACAGAAGATTTTAAAAATAAAAGGTTATTTTTTTCGCAGATTAAAAGTGCTTTCTCATCCAGTGCCAGTGCTTCTTTGTACTTTTCCTGCATCCCATAAATATTGGCAAGTGTATGTAAAATGTTTACAGTAGTCTTTTTATTGTCAATATTCTCCTCACTTAATTCTTTCAAAATTTTTTCGGCCGCAGGCAAATCATTTTTTATCTGATAGGTTTGTGCCATACCCACTCTGGCTTTTGCTATACCCTCTTTATCATTTATCTTTTGAAAATATTTTATGGCAAGCAAACTCTTTTCAATAGAAAAATGGAAATTGCCAAGGTTTCCGTACAAGGAGGAAAGTATAAGATTTGCTGCAGCTTTTAGTGAATCACTGCCTATTTTTTCGGCAATAATTAAGCCCCTGTTGGAGTACTCTTTACCAAGTATATAATTACCCTTTTTATCGTATGCATTGGCGATACAAATATTAGCAGTGCCTTCACCAAATTCGTATTTTTCTTTTTGTGCTAGGGCAAGATTTTCTTGAGCTGTAGTTAAAGCAACTACTATATTTGTTCCCCTTAATTCATAAGAAATTTTATTCTTTATATCTATTAAATCTTTTGTATTTTTTGCTGTAGCAACTTGCTTATTTAATTCTTCTATACTATTGTCCTGTGCAAACATAGTGTCGCAGGCAAAAAAGCAAAGCCATAATAAGCATTGTTTCATTATAGTATTTTTAGCAGTTGTGGGTATTGGCAATTCTACTCCATATTTTTTAGTACATCGGACATTGAAAATACTCCTTTTTTGCCAATAATAAATTCGGCTGCTACAATAGCGCCGGTAGCAAACCCTTTTCTGCTATGTGCTGTATGTGTAATTTGTATATCATCTATGTCAGATGAATAAAGCACCGTATGGGTTCCCGGTGCAGGGTCTATCCTTTTACTTACAATACCTATTTCTGTTTCGGTAGTTGTAGCTCCTAGTACCCAATGGGTCTTATCGTTTCGCTCGGCAATAATTTGTTGTGCGATTGTAATTGCTGTACCACTAGGCGCATCTTTTTTTTCTGTGTGGTGTATTTCTTCTAAGCTCAATGCATAGTCAGTTTGCTTGCTCATTAATGCAGCCAGCTTTCTATTTATTTCGAAAAATATATTTACACCAATACTAAAATTACTCGAATACAAAAGCGAGCCTTCTTTTGCTGTACAGTAACTTTTTATTTCTATTTCGTGCGCCAACCATCCCGTGGTTCCACATACCACAGGTACACCTGCATCTATACAAAAATGCATATTGGAAACTGCACTATCTGGATTGGTAAATTCAATGGCTACGTCTGCTTTTTGTACATTTTCTTTCGTAAAATCCATAAGGTTCAAATCAGAAATTTTTAAAACAATTTCATGCCCTTTTTGCAATGCAATTTCTTCTATCGCTTTGCCCATTTTCCCATACCCTATTAATGCTATTTTCATAATTAAGCGCCCCATAAATCCTCCGAAGGGGACTTTAGCTTCGTGAGTGTTTGATATTAATTACATTATTAAAAAGAATAAAAAAAGTTTTAAAAGGCACGAAGTTTTAAGTCCCCCTTTGGGGGATTTAGGGGGCTTCTCTTTCCAATATTCAAACCCACGCTAATGCCATTTGTGTTAGCCACTGGGCTATAACCAGCTTTAATGAACATCGTTATATCATCACTCACATTAAAAGTTTTTAAATGCGCATCTACTGCTGCATCTGCCACATTTAATCCCCAAAAAATAATAAAAAATAAAACGGAGTAATCCACATTTTGCCTTACCTCGTTTCTAAATATCCTTATACGGTCTGGT
>JANMGS010000614.1:0-3278 GCA_031374745.1 Ferruginibacter sp.
TGATACCAAAGTTTACACTCTTAGCTTTGTAGCGCATTTCTTTGGTTACCTCTTTTTCATCTACCCCAAATACTTTTGCAGCTGTAGCAGTGTGTATGTCTTTTCCTGTTTTAAAGGCTTCGCACATATTTACATCTCCACTTATGGCCGCTACCACACGCAATTCTATTTGCGAATAATCGGCTGAAACCAGTACATGATTTTCATCTCTGGGTACAAATGCCTTTCTTATTTCCCTACCCTTTTCTGTTCGTATCGGAATATTTTGAAGATTTGGATTGGTACTACTCAACCTTCCCGTTACAGCCACCGCTTGTGCATAATTTGTATGCACACGACCTGTCTTCGGATTCATCAAAACAGGGAAAGCATCGACGTAAGTGCTGCGCAATTTGGTAAGTTCTCTGAAAGTCAATATCTGCTCACAAATAGGATTGTTGTTTGCCAGTTTTGCCAATACATCTTCGCCCGTTGCATACTGTCCTGTTTTTGTCTTTTTTGCCTTTGGGTCTAGTTTCATCTTTTCGAAAAGTACTTCTCCCAATTGTTTGGGGCTTGCCAAATTGAAACGAATACCTGCTGTTTCATACACTTTTTCTTCAGCCAGTTTTGCATCTATTTCCAACTCTTTAGAATAGGTTTTTAAAAACTCCATATCTATCTTAATGCCTTCAAACTCCATATCGGTAAGTACATTCACCAACGGCGTTTCTACTTCATAAAAAACTTTTTCTACTTCTTTTGTTTTTAATTGCGGTAAAAAAATATTTTTTAATTGTAGGGTAATGTCTGCATCTTCGGCAGCATATTCTTTGGCATCTTCTATGGCTACATCCCGCATAGTGCCTTGCGCTTTTCCTTTTTTACCTATCAACGATGTGATGCTTACCGGGACATAACCCAGGTACTTTGTGCTGAGCAAATCCATGCTTCTTTTTCCTTCTGGTTCTATCACATAATGGGCAAGCATGGTGTCAAAAATATTTCCAGCAAGGGTAAAGCCATACCATTTAAGCATGAGCAAATCATACTTTAAGTTTTGTCCTATCCATGTTTTACTTTTATCGTTGAACAATGGCTTGAAATTTTCTAGAATAGCCAACACTAAGTTCCTATCTTCTGGGCAAGGAACATAATAACCTTCTGTAGGTTTTACCGAAAAACTTAAGCCAACTAAATCTGCTTGGTTGGCATCAATATTGGTTGTTTCTGTATCAAAACATATTTCAGAATAGTTATTTAATTCCGCTATTAAATTTTCTATTTCTTCTGTTGTTTGCACAAGCATATAATTATGCTCCGTATTTTCTATGTTTTTGTCTGCAATCAATATTGCATCTGTTTCTTCTCCATCACTTTCTTCCATAACTGAATCAGCCGCTGGCGCTACATTACCAAACAAATCCATTTGCCCAATATTGGCTGCCTTTATCTCCTTTGGAGAGACGTTTGCAGCTGTGGTCTGTCGTCCGTTGTCTGTTGTCACTGCTACTTTTTTCCCTAAAATTCTTTCACCCATGGTTTTAAATTCTAGCAGCGTAAAAATCTCTTCCAGAATTTCTTTGTTCATTTCTTTTAAGCGAAAATTTTCTTCATGAAATTCCACTGGCACATCCAAAATAATAGTGGCTAGCTTTTTACTCATGATGGCGTTCTCTTTGCCTGCACGAACTTTTTCACCGAGTGCACCCTTTATATTATCAGCATTAGCCAATACATTTTCTATTGTATCATATTCCTTCAACAATTTTGCGGCTGTTTTTTCACCCACGCCTACTATGCCAGGGATATTATCTACTGCATCGCCCATCAACCCTAAGATATCTATTACTTGGTCTACTCTTTCTATCCCCCATTTTTCGCACACTTCTTTTGGGCCCATTATTTCTACTGTGCCACCTTGATAGCCGGGTTTATATATTTTTATTTTTTCGGAAACCAATTGCCCATAATCTTTATCGGGTGTAACCATGTAAACGGTATAACCTTCTTTTTCGGCTTTTTTTGCCAATGCACCAACTACATCATCGGCTTCGTAGCCATCGCATTCTATTACAGGCACATTAAATCCTTCTATAATTTTTTTTATATCAGGAACAGCACCTCTAATATCTTCGGGTGTTTCTTGCCTATTGGCTTTGTAATCTGCAAAATCTGTATGGCGTTCTGTGGGTGCTGCCGTATCAAAACATACAGCTATATGGGTGGGCTTTTGATTGTTTATAAGATCTGCCAACGTATTGGTAAACCCAAACTGGGCATTGGTATTGCGGCCCTTGCTCGTAATGCGAGGGCTACGTACGAGTGAGTAGTATGCCCGAAATATAAGTGCATACGCATCTAACAAGAATAGTTTTTTTTCTTCCATGGGGTAAAGATAAATAATAGGTTTCACGCAAAGAAGCAAAGAAAAAACAAAAGGCGCAAAAAGGATTAAAATACTCTTTTTGCAACCATCGTCTGTATCGACCGGTGAGCAATATCTTTTAAACCACTTTTTGGTAGTGCAGGGCTTAGTGCTTGTATACAAAACATAGGACTTTCATATCAGGAACGAGCGATTATGCGGTCGCAAAATGCGACTGCATCTTGGAGCCGTAGTTGTATCGAAGGGTGAGCAAAATGTAGTAGGTAGTACCAATGACTTTATAAAAACAAAAGGCGCAAAAAGAATAAAAATACCCTTTTGCGCCTTTGCAATCTCTGTGTCTTTGCGTGAAATTCTTTTCTTTAGAATTTCGTTTCCAAATACAACGGCAACATAGCTCTCCAAGTAGGCCAGTCGTGTTTCCACTCTGTACCCCAAATAGATGCATCATGATTTATGCCTTTGTTGTTTAATATCTCCGATATTTTTGAAGTAGCGGACGGATCTTCGTAATCGCCTCCTCCTGTAAGTATATGTATATGGTTGCTCTTGCGAATATGGTGTAAATACCATTCATCTGTTAAGTTGGGAATATAATGTGCTGGTGAGTTAAAATACACTTGCTCATCCCAATACCCATCTGTATATTCGGTAAGGTCGTATACCCCACTCATGGCTATAACACCATCAATCAAATCAGGCCTTTTTAAAAACAAATTTAAACTATGCAATGCTCCAAAAGAAGCACCAGAAACAATGATAGGCGTTTCTTGCGATGTGTTGGTTTTAATAAATGGAATTACTTCATCAAAAATATAATTATTGAACTGGTTTTGGCGAATGGCTTTGTGAGCGCCTTCCATTTCTTTATTAAGCCAGCTCTCGCTGTTGATGCTATTTACAGAAAATA
>JANMGS010000662.1:0-4788 GCA_031374745.1 Ferruginibacter sp.
AAAGTAATTAATGCTTTTACAGTAGCATATGGAGCACTGTTCGGTTTACTATCTACTATTGGAATGAGCTACATAAAAGAAGTTGCTACTGATATGATTTTGATAAAGCTCGATTCTTCCTTTGAAACACAAGATGTTTTCATTTTTGATAAAAAAAATAGTAAACTTTTTGGTTATAACAATACTCAAACTAATAAAGCATCTAACTCTTTTAGTTTCTGGTATTTTTCAAATAAAGAAAACGTTGTAAATTCAATTAATGTAAATGATGATAAAATTACTACTGATAAAATTAGAATTAATGTAAAAACATCAAGGTCTATAGTATTACCGGCATCTAATCGACAAATATTGTTGTTGGAGTATTTTAAAAGCGAAAAAAAATTAGAACTTAATTTTAAGGAAGCATTAAACTAGTAATTTCTTCATCTCCATTGAGGTCTTGTAGAACCATTCGGGTACTTTTTCAAACACGTTGGTATTTTTTGAATTCCCATAAGAAGTAGGATTAAAATAGAATGAATTTTATTTTAAAGTAATAATCATGCGTAGCGATAATCTATAAAATAACTTGTTTCTCTCTTGCTTTATGTAAGCTAAGCGTAGCAGCTATCACTGCATAAGATGGCGCAAGCAGCCAGCCTAAAAATGGAATGATGTGCATCATATAAAAAACCAACCCATTGCCAATAGCAAGTCCTTTGTGTTTGCCTATAAATGCGATGCTTTGTGAGGTAGAAAGTTTGTTTCGCTCGCTGCTATAATCCAACATAGAAAAACCAAAATAATAACATTCTGTAAGCAAGGAAATAAGCGGTGCTACCCAACCAATAATGGGGATAAGCGAAAAAAGTAAAATGGTAAGCACATATACCGTTTGCCACAAGAGGTTTCTCAGTGCTATTCTTATGCCCCGTACAATATCTTTTAAAAACTGCGAAAAGCTGAAGGGAAATTCTTTGCCTTCTAATATACTTTCTGTACGCTCACTGAGATAAGCGAATAATGGGGAGCCAATAATAAGAAAAAGGAATTTGAACAACGAAAAATAGAATAGAAAAAGGATGATATATATAAAGAATTGGCCAACGATAACGAGCCAGTTCAGCCAGCTTTCCTGCATAGATTCTAACCATGCTTTTAAGCCTGTTTTTAGTAAAACATATTCTGTGGCTTGTATACTCGTTTTGCCAAATAAATAGATGCCAATGACAAATAGGATACAGTAAATTATACCAGGAACCAGTATCCATTTCCATAATTTATGTCTGTTTATAAATTTATGAGCGTCTGCAAACGACTGTATAGAGATGATTATTTCTTTTAGCATTATTGTAAGTTAGGGGTAACTTTTATTTGGCTTAAAGATACATTTCTCAAGCCAAATGCAAAATCAAATATTTCATGACGCCAAAATTTATTAATTTAACAAAAAAGCCACTACAGAAAATGTAATGGCTTTTACAATTAAATAGTAACAATTAAAACTTCGGACAAGGAATTCCCTTAACCTCAGATTTGCGTTTTATGTATATTAATGAAAACTCTGATCCACCTCGGCTAGCAGTAGCAGATTTTAGGCTGCTAATATTTACATCGTAACTAGCGCCTATTCTAAGTCCGCCAACTTCTAATCCTATATATGGAATAATGGCATCGTTAAAACGCACCCAAGAACCGATAAAAATATTACTAGGTATTACTTCATCGCCATTAATGTTGTAAGAAAATGCGCCGCCTAGCGTTGTTTCGCTTGCACCAGCTTGTCTTTGGTGAATAACAGAGCCATTAAAACTCAAGGCGTCGGCAACAGGTAAAGTACCACCAGCATGTACGGTTAACCTACTTGCCAATTGATAATTCGCATCTTTAAAACCAACAGTAGGCCTATTAACATGATAAACAGATACGCCAGCATAATAATTATTAGAACCATTGCTAGAGCCAGAAAATAAAAGGCCTGCATTTACATCAAAATAATTTTGGTTGGAGCCGTTTTGCAAAAATTCTCTTCCGCCTTCATTGGTAAAACCATTTTGCTGAAGCATGCTTTCAAATGTAAGTTTGGTTTGGTCTAGCACTAAACTGCTGTAAGTACCTTGAAAGCCCGCACCTATTGTGTTGTACCCATCTTCATCCAACGCTTTGTGGTAGGATAAAGAAAGAGATCCATAGTTTAATTTTAGTTGGCTATTTGCACTGGCATCTGTTAAACCAGATACACCAAGGCCAAATACATCGCCTTGGGGCAATTTATTTTTCATAATGCCAATATCAAATGAAGCACTGCTAGTTACATATGCCTTTGGGATAGATGGCCACTGGTCACGGTGGTTTACAGCAAGCCTCCACTCACCATCAAACTTACCCGTAAAAGCAGGGTTCAATGTGAGGGGCGAAGCAAAAAACTGTGAAAAATGTGGGTCTTGCGCTTGAGCACTTAATGCAAACGCTGCCATCAATAAACTTCCTAAAAATCTTCTCATGTCAATAATATTCTATAGCTTAAAGATAAGCAAATGATGGAAAATGCTGCTCAGTATTTGTAAAAGTTTTCAACCAAAGCGAAATTTTAGCATTTTGCTACTAAAATTTTTATTTATTGTTGCATTTTAGTACCATAAGCAAGGTCGCCTGCATCGCCCAAACCTGGAATGATGTAACCTTTTGCAGACAAATCCCCATCAATGGCTCCGCACCAAATGTTGGCTTCTGGCTCGGCTTTTTGTAAGGCTTCTATACCATTGGTTGCAGCTATAGCACATACCACATGTAATTCTTTTATAGTACCTACATCTCTAATATGTTGTATGGCTTTTATCAACGATGCACCCGTTGCAAGCATTGGGTCGCTTATTATAACTACACGTCCTTCAATTGGCGGGCAACTCATATATTCCATCGCTATTTCAAAACTTCCATCAGCATGGTGCTTGCGGTATGCACTTAAAAATGCGTTGTCGGCCCTATCAAAATAGTTAAGTAAACCGTTGTGCATAGCAAGCCCCGCACGCAAAATAGTGGCCAATACAGGTTGTTCTTTAAAAACTTTGCAATGGGCGGTACCCATTGGGGTGGTAATTTCTTTTTCTTCTACCGCTAAACCTTTGCTTATTTCGTAGCCTATTACTTCTGCAATACGCTCTAGGTTTCTGCGAAAGCGCATACGATCTTGCTGAATAGCTACATTTCTCAATTCACTTACCCAATTGCTTACCAGCGAATGCTCTTTGCTTAAATTATATACCATTTACTTATTGCTTTTTAAACAAGATTCAGTTAAAATTCATTATCTTTTGTCAAATTTAAAAAAAAATTGACGGGTAACCCTATTTTTATGAAAACATTTAAACCATTACCTCTTTATGAAAATTATTCTTAGCATATTTTCTGCCACTTTATTATTAATTTCTTGCGGTGGCAATTCCAAAGAAGCCAATGCAACGGCGGAAAAAAATTACGAAAAAACCAAAGAAACGCTCGAACAAACAGAGCAAAAAAATCCTACTAGGTTTCTTTCAGTAGAAGGCGATAAAAAGAAAAACTTACTAGGGCAAACCGTGGTGCGTGTACAAATTGCAAACAAAGCAAAAATTGTAACCTACAAGGATATAGAAGTAAAACTAACTTTCTATAGCAAAACAGGTGCTTTGTTGGAAGAAGACCATGAAACCATTTATGAAAATATTGCACCAGGCAATTCTGTAAAATTTAAAACAAAGTATTTTACACCAAAGGGTACAGATAGTGTAGCGTTTCAGGTGGAGACTGCTAAGTTTTAAAAAGCAGGGGCTGTGAGCTGCTAATCTTTATGGAGCAGTTGCTTGGGCTACTTGCCTGCCGGCAAGGGCAGGGAAATAATTATTATTGAAGCTGAGAATAAACTTATTCTTTCATTAACAAAATAAACCTTTTACAAAAACTCAAACACATCTCCATCAAACAATCCCTTGTCACTCAATTTTAGATGAGGAATAACCAACAATGCCATAAAAGACAACGTCATAAAAGGATCTTCCATGCTACTTCCCAGCACTTTGGTTGCAAAAGTATTGATGGCGGTATAATCTGCAGCTACTTTAAAACCATCATTGCCACTCATTAGTCCAGCAATAGAAAGCGGAAGTATTTTTTGTTCCTGAGCAGACACAGCACTTACACCACCTTTTTCTTTAATTACCAAATTTACTGCTTTGCAAATGCTTTCATCGTCTACACCTACTGCTATAATATTGTGGCTATCGTGTGCAACAGAACTCGCAATAGCACCTTGTTTTAGCCCAATATTTTTTATAAACGAAATGGCAATGGGCGCATTGAAATAACGATTTACTACCGCTATTTTTAAAATATCGTTTTCAATATCCGAAACCAATTTTCCCTCTTTTATGGTTGCCGGTTTTACCAGTTTATTGGTAATTAGTTGCCCTTCCATTGCTTCAATCACCAATATTTCATGTTGGTTATCTTTTGCATGTAAGATAAAATCCGTAGGCTGTTTTTCTGTGCAATCAAATTTATTTATTGGGGTTACTTCCACAGATGCTATAAATGTCTTTCCATTTTCTGCAACCAGTTTTCCATCAATATATGTTTGAAGCACATCAAAATTTACCAGGTCTTTTACCACTATAAAATGACAAATGGCATTTTGAGAGAAGGCGATGCCGCAGATTTTATTGTGGTAAAAGACCTGGTAAATTTTGATGTGCTTCAAACATATATTGATGGAAAACTGGTTGCAGAAAATGGAAAGACATTTATAGCATCTGTGGAAGTAACCCCAAT
>JANMGS010000684.1:0-10438 GCA_031374745.1 Ferruginibacter sp.
CAAAAGGGTAAATATTATCACCAAGGTAAATCAAAACATTACTGCTATCGTTCCAGTTTACATTGGCTTTTAACCAATCGCATACAGGATGTTTTTCTTTTGTAAGTGCGCCTGCATCTCCTACCAAGAAAATGCGTTGCAGCACTGTATTGCTTTGAGCAAATACTTGCTGGTATAAAAGCGTAATTATGATTAGCAGTAAATATTTCTGTTTCATAATTGTTATTTGGTTTTAGTGCTTTTTAAATACTTTTTTTGTAACCCAATGGCTAAAATACCCTGCACCAATGCCAATGATTGCTCCGGCAAAAACATCGCTGGGATAATGTTTGCCAAGGTACATTCTGGAATAACCAACAGATGAAGCCCACAAATAAGCTGGAACTACTACATACCATTTTTTATATTGTAATGCAAGTGTTGTAGCTGTTGCAAATGCCAATGTGGTATGGCCAGATGGAAAGGATCGGCCATGCACTTGTTTGCTGGGAAAAACTTCGTTGGGATATTTATCTCCAGGCCTTGTTTCATCAAAGGTGGTTTTTAGTATTTCTGATACAAACGAACCTGCACCGATACTTATCAATGATTCGCAGCCATTTATTTGGAGCTTTTTGTCTTTTTTTATAAGCCCTGTTGCCAAAGTGCCAAAAGCAACACCTCCACTAATAAAATAAACCGAACTGCTACTTGTTTTCCAAAAAGCTGAATTTGGGTTTTGTGGATTGATACTTTTTAAAATGCTAAGATTTAGATTCTGGGATTGTACATTTGATGCAAGTAGCAGTGTAAACAGCGTTAATAGAAGAAGGATTTGTTTTTTTAGCATTTTGGTAGTTTTTATTTATTAATTGCTTTATTTCAATTTTCTTACAAACGATAACGCAATCGATAAAGTTTATTTTGTGTTTAAAGTACGTTTGAATTTTAAAATATTTCCATTTGTACCGTCATCTCCTTCGTTTGAAATATAAAGATTGCCTTCCTTGTCAAATGCAATTCCCTCGGCTTGGTTAAAGGTATTGCCATTTAGTGGGTACACATCTTTCACTTTCCAATTGGCATCTGTAATAACCAATAATTTGTTAGATCCCGACAGGATGAACCATTCGCTGGTTATTGGATTTTTTGCCAATGCAGATGGGCGAAATCCTGATTTTAGTTTTTTTGTATAAGCCAGAATTCCCGTTACATCTATATTAAAATTGGAAGAAAAAAGTATAGAGTCCTTTACATCAAATATTGACCCTGATACATTTTTATAATTATCATCCGCTACACAGCTTTTGCACAATACATATAATTTTGCTGTTGCCTCATCTCCATACATGCCTTCGTACTCTCCTTTGGCCAACAATGTATTCCATTCTGTTACACTGTCTACTTTTTCTTTATCAAAGACAGGTCTAGCAAAAGAAAAAAGGCTGCCATCAGATCTTAACACAATTACTTTTTCGTTTATAATGGCTACATCTTCGTAATCGCCTTTTTTACTGAATTTTGTATGGTAGGTTTTTTTATTGTTCAATACTGTTTTAAAAAGTTTTCCATCTTCATCCTGTATGGCATAAGCAGTATCATTATTTCCTTTGTAAAAACAAATGCCCGATATTTCTAGTAAATTTTCTGGCATAATAATTTTTTCGGGAGAATTCAAATCATATGCTTCTGGTGTTTTGTTTGTCTTATTCGAGTTTATACAGGCATTAAAAGATAAACAAAGCGAGCATAACAATGAAAATATTAATACTTTGTAATTTTTTTTCATGACTCAATTGTTTTTAAATAATCGTAAATAGCTTCCTGTGAGCGTATGGCTTCGCCTTGTGTTATTATCTTTTCGTTTTCCAATGTTGCATTTATTTGTACAGCTTGTACATTGTCTTTAAGTTGTAAATCGATAATGTGCTTTATTTGTTTTTTTATATTGATATCATAAATGGGGAAACAAACTTCTATGCGCCGGTAAATATTGCGGTTCATCCAATCAGCTGAGCCCATAAATATTTCTTCTTCGCCATTGTTAAAAAAGATAAATATTCTGCCATGCTCTAAGTATCTATCTACAATTCTTTTTATGATTATATTTTCACTTTGTTTTGCAATGCCTGGTACCAAGCGGCAAATGCCACGTATGAGCAATTGTATTTTTACCCCTGCACATGAAGCTTCGTACAATTTTAGTATCATTAATTCTTCTTCAAGATTATTCATCTTTAGAATGATGGAAGCAGGTAAGCCATTTTTTGCATGTTCAATTTCTCTATCTATCAGTTGCGTAAATCTTTGTTGCAAGTTAAACTGTGCTATCAATAAATGTGTAAACGATGTTTCGGTGGCAGGCAATAATTTATTTTTCTTACTTAAAAAATCGAATAAGGTTTGTAACTCTGCTAGCAATGGTTGGTATGCCGTAAAAAGAATATGATCTGTATAAAACCGAGCAGTGCTTTCGTTGAGGTTTCCAGTAGCCAATAAACCTATATAAGGCTTTGTTGCATGCTTTCTTTTTACCAATGCTACTTTGGCATGTACTTTCAATGCATTGTTGCTGTAAATTATTTTTACGCCATTGGCCTTCATTCTTTTTGCCCAAAGAATATTATTGGCCTCATCAAACCTCGCTTTCAGTTCTACTAATACAGTTACTTTCTTACCATTTTTTGCAGCACTTATCAATGCTTGTACAATTTTTGAATCGCTGGCAACTCTATATAAAGTAGTGTATATTTCTTCCACAGAGTTGTCCATGCTAGCTTCATTAAAAAAGCGAAGAATGGTATCATACGATTGATAAGGGGCATGCACAATTGCATCATTTAATGTAATAAATTGAAACAGCGAAACCGAATCTAATTTATTTTGCAATGCAATACTATTGGGATAAGAAATAGCTTGATTTTTTATTGGGAATGAAGACAAATCTTTTAAGTTGTGGTATTTACCTCCTTCTACAATAGATGCTTTGTGTAGGTTAAATGTTTCGATAATGTTTTGTAAATGCCTTAAGGGAATACTAGGCTCATATAAAAAACGGGTAGCAAAACCATAGTCTCTTTTGGCTAACTGTTTTTCAATTTTTTCTGCCAACCCTTCATCATATTCATCTGTAAGATTCAAAACAGCATCACGGGTAATTTTAATATTATAGCTTCCAATAATTTCGTTATCAGGAAACAGATGTTGCAAATTGTTTTGTATAATATCTTCCAGAAAAAGGATGTATTTTACCGATCCTTCCTCTATCAAAAAAAAACGATTCACTTCTTTGCTGGGTATATTTATCAAAAAAAGTTTTTCATTTTGGGTATCATCTCTAAGCACAACAGCCATGTACAACTGATTATTTTCTGGAAAGAAGTTTGCAGCAGTTTCTAGCAATACGGGTTGTAGCATGCCCGCTACTTGTGTAAAAAAATAATGAGTCGTTCTTTCTATTAAAGTAGCCGCAATGGGCTCATTGTACAAAAAATGATATCCAAGTTTTTGTAGAGAAGGCAATATCTCATCCAATAAAATAGTACCAAACAAATTTTGTTGTTTGTTAATTATTGCTGCACACTCCAGATAAACAGACTCATTTAAAGCTTCTTTATTTATTTTTTGTAATGCAAGAATGGCTGGCATGCGTACCCTGTAAAATTCATCGAGGTTGGATGAATAAATAGATAAGAATTTAATACGCTCCAGTAAAGGAACGATTGGGTTTTCTGCTTCTTTTAAAACCCTTTCGTTGAAAGAAAGCCAACTGATATCTCTATTAAAAAATACCTGGTTTTGCATAAAGTTAAATTTAATTCATAGCAATAGCAATGGCTATTATAAATGCAAATACAGAAATTACAATGCCATACATGAATATATTATAAGCAGTTCGTAAAAGCCTGTATTTTTTACCAAGTACAATACCTTGTGCATACAGGTCACGTGTAAGGGTGCCAAATAAAAATTCACGATCATTCATCATGGTTTCCATACCGTCATTGAAATCATCGAATCCCATGCGGTAAAAATTGCCAAAGAACAAGAGATTGGTTTTTTTTGCTACAATGTCTTCTTTTGTAAAAATTCCATTGGGCAAGCCTGGTCTGGTGGCTAATATGGCAAATACCATGGTAGTTACACAAACAGTAAGCAATAACATGGCAGGTAATATTAGGTGACGGTTGTCTTCCAATTTTCGTAATAAAACCGATAACAAAATGGAAAGTATAATGGATGTTGTTGAAATCATGATATTGGATTTATTATCTGCCATATCGCTTAGGCGTTGATGATTGGCAGAACTAATTTTAAACATCGTTTCGACCCCTCGCTCAGGCTTCTTCACTTTTTCCTTATCACTTACTACAGACGTTTCATTTATTGTATTTGATAATGGCGCTACCATTGTTGGCTGTTCTTGTATCAAGTTCTCAACTATTTCAGTTTCTATTAATTTATGTTTAAGATTATCTAAATTGGCTTGCTTCGTTTTTTCTAATAATTTTATTGCATATTTTGTATGAAACTGATGTGTTTCAAGTAAGGCGATTGCACTTTTTCGCCAATCGTCTTTACTAATTTTTTTTTCTATCCGAATTTCTACTTCTTTTTTCATTAGTTTATTTATCTCCTTGAAATCCTTTGTGCCAAGGTGATAGAGATCTGCATCACAAACTATTTGCTCTAAAAGGTTGTTTGGTTTTTGCGGCATACTGGTTGCCATAATGCAATCTTTAATTTGATGAATGATTGCTAGATCCAAACCTTTTGTTTGTAAAAAGTTTTCGGCAATGGCAACACCTCTAAGCTCGTGGTCCTGTACCGAACCATTTAAATAGCCGGAATCATGAAACCAAGCTGCTGCAACTATAATAAAAAAATCTTTATCATCCAACTCGTAATTTCTGCCAATTTCTGACGCCTTGGATACAACTGCAGTGGTATGAATAAGGTTGTGATAGGGCAATGCAGTGGCTTCGGCATTTTGAAATAAATGAGTTATTTCATCTTTAACATCCTCTAATATTTGAGAATAATTCATTGACATGTATTTTTTGTTATAAATATACCTTATTTTATATAACTAAATTTGTACTATTGCAAAGAAAAGAAGTTATTTTTTTGAATGATTCAATTTTACTTTTATAAATTGCTTGTAATAATTTGATAAGTACAGCCAACAATAACTTGTTTTATGCTCGATTGCCAGTAAATACCATACTGCTATCAGATTTACTTACAGAGGACCATCTTTTCTATAAAATTCCTAGTAACTGGCATATTATAGTTGCAGATATAAGAAACAGTACCAAAGCTACAATGGAAGGATTGCACCAAACGGTAAATTTGGTGGCTACTGGAAGTATTGTAGCCGCCTTAAATGTAGCTGCCAAAAATGACATTCTTGTTCCATTTTTTTTTGGTGGCGATGGAGCCACATTTATTATTCCACCCGAATTGCTCGATGCAACCATGATTGCATTGCAGCAGCATAGCGAAAACAGCTTTGCAAATTTTGATCTTGATTTAAAAGTTGGTCATTTGTCAGTAAAAGAAGTATATGCTGCAAATTATGAATTGAGGATTAGCAAATTAAAAATGTCTGCACATTTTGATATTCCTATTTTGTTAGGAGATGGTTTAATGTATGCGGAAAAAACAATAAAACAAGCGATTGGAATTTCTTCTACAGAAGCAATGGCTAACTACGAATTGGATATGAGCGGCATGGAATGTCGTTGGGATAAAATAAAGCCACCAGCCAATAATTTTGAAGTGATTAGCTTATTGGTAATGGCAAGAGATACTAAACAACAGGCCAGCGCTTTTAAATTAGTGATGCAAGCAATAGATGATATTTATGGCAGTGCAGATAAACGAACTCCCATCAGCATAGGCAAACTAAAATTGAAATCTACCTTCCGAAAAATAAGTGCAGAAATGAAAGCCCGGCTTGGGCGCTTTAATATTGTGTATCTTATTAAAAATATGATAAATACCCTTTTTGGTAAGTTGTATTTTGAAACAAAAAAAGGAAAAGAGTACCTGCATTCATTGATAGACTCATCTGACACACTGGTAGTAGATGGGCGTATCAATACTGTAATTACTGGCGCAGCAATACAAAGAGAAAATTTAGAAAAAATTTTAATTGCTTTAGAAAATAGTGGGCAAATATTTTATGGTCTTCATGTAAGTAGTGAGTGCGTTATGTCTTGCTATGTAAAAAGTATGGACAATTATCATATACATTTTGTAGATGGTGCCGATGGTGGTTACACGAAAGCTGCAATAATTTTGAAGCAAAAAATGCTGGTTCAAAAAAATGCATAATGCTTTCAAATGGGTATTACTTTTTAGTAAACAGTCTGATTAATTTACTTATTGGTTTAATCTATTTATCAATTTTTTATCTTTCATTTTATGTTGCCCAATTATTCTATTATTACCGATAAAGCCAAAATAAATATCAATCTTATACATGACTATTTGTGCAACGAAAGTTATTGGGCAAAAAATATATCGTTTGAAATTGTAAAAAAATCAATTGAAAATGCTGTTTGCTTTAGTATGTTTTACAAAGAAGAACAAATAGGTTTTGCAAGGGTTATTACCGATAAAGCAACATTTGGTTATTTGGCAGATGTATTTATTGTAAAAGAGCATAGAGGCAAAGGGCTTAGTAAATGGCTTATGCAAACTATTTTTGATAATGAAGAACTACAAGGTTTCAGGGGTTGGATGCTTGGTACCAAAGATGCACATGGTTTGTATGAAAAATTTGGGTTTAAACTTACCAACGATACCACCAGAATAATGCGGAAACAAGGGATAGAAAGCTATAGTTGAATATAAAAAAAGCATAGTTTTTGGGCTATGCTTTTTTAAAATTATTTGAATTTATTATTTTCCAAACAGATTAGAAAGGGTATCCATTATTCCACCAGCACCAGCTTGTTCATTTGGTGCTTGTTGCTGTTGATTGTTACCAGAAAAAGCGGCCGTTAAATCAGCTAGATTTACTTGCCCATCATTGTTTCTATCCAGTGCATTACCACCAAATTGCGAAACCAAACTTCCTATATCCATACCACTAGTTTTACCACCACTTAGGCTATTAAAAATGCTCTGGATGTTTAATCCACCAGCGCCACCTGCGTTAGAATTATTAGCTCCACCAACCAGTTTACTTAAAACCATTGGTAAGAGCATGCTTGCAATACCGCTAGCCTGTTGGCCACCAATACCAAATTTGTTCATCAAAGAACTTACAAGGTTAGACGACATGCTTTGTGCTACTGGGTGATTGCTTACATCTGCTCCTGCATTTTGGTTGCTAAATAAATTCAATACCTGTGCCGTGCCATTACCGCCACCACTAAGCATGCCTTGTAATGTGCTGGTTATGGAGCTTGTAGCTTCTTGCATTACCGCTTCGTTGTGCTCATTTGGCACATCAGGGTTGTTAATAATTGCTTCTGTTGATTGTCCTTTTACGAGTTCTAATAATTGTTCAAACATTGTTGTAGGTTTTAAGATTAAGTATTAAATGTAAAGACTTATTTGAAAGTAAATAAGTTTCTTAAAAATAATAATATTTTATAATTAAAAACCGAAAAGGTTGTAAGTTAGAAAAAAACCGGAATTTTAAGAGGTAGGATATTGAGGAAATAACTAAGAATGAAGCCTTTCTATATTTTGCAACAACTTTTCATGTATGGCAATTACCTGTGGAATTAGAAGTGTTTCTTCATCATTGAACACAACAAAATCACATCGGCTCATTTTTTCTTCCTCATTCATTTGTTTTTGCATTCGAGCAAGTACAGCAGCTTCATCAATGGCATCTCGTTTCATAACTCTTTGCATGCGTATGGGTAGGGGGGCACTTACACCAATTACCAGGTCTAAATTTTTTTCTGCACCGGCTTCAAAAATAAGTGCTGCTTCTTTTAAGGCATAGGCTGCTTGCTGTTGTAGCATCCATGCTGCTGCGTCAGCTATGGTAGCAGGATGTATGATGGAATTTATTAGGGAAGTTTTTTCCTTATTGGAGAATACGACCGAGGAAAGATACGCCCTATTCAATTTGCCTTCAAAATAACTTTCTTCACCAAAATGTTGAATGAGTTGCTGCTTCAAATGGGCATCTTCGTTCATCAAACGCTTGGCAGCATCATCTGCGTAATATACAGGCATGCCTAGCACTTCAAAAATATGTGCAACGGTAGTTTTACCAGAACCAATGCCGCCAGTTAATCCAATTCGCAACATAGTTTAAAGATTTGTGACTTAAGAATTAAGATGTAAGATTTCGTTTATATCGAAATCTTACATCTTAATTCTTACTTCTAAAATTATTTTGTAGCAGTAGTAGTTGCTGTCTTATTTACATTTGCTGTCCACTCCATACTAATAGTGCTTCTTTCTATTTTAATATAGCTACCAGGGCTGGTTTCTAGCAAAAGCGTACCATCGTCATTTACTTTGTTTATAGTACCATGTATGCCGGCAATCGTTACAATCTTATCGCCTTTTTGCATATCGGCTACAAATTTCTTTTGCTCCTTTGCCTTTTTTGCTTGTGGTCTTATCATAAAAAAGTAGAACACTAAAATCATTCCACCCATTAAAACAGGTGTTGTCCATCCTGGAGAACCTGCTGCTTGTAAGAAAATACTTAATTGCATTTTGTTTGTTTTTATTTGGCTAACAAGAGCCGTGAGTATAAAATTATTTTGTTGCTTTTGCTATTACTTCACCTGTCAATGATAATTCTGGAAAGGCTGGCTCAGCATTGGAAGAAACAGTAACTGTTTTGTGTGCTTGCCCAACCCTGTTTTTACTGTCAAATTTCACTTTAATAAAGCCAGTATCGCCTGGTTGTATAGGTTGTTCTGGTTTTTCTGGCACAGTACAACCGCAGCTAGCACTGGCATTGGTAACAACAAGCGGTTTTGTACCCGTGTTTTTAAAACGATAATTGTATGTTACAATTTCGCCATCGGTTACCTTACCAAAATTATAGGCACTGTCTATTATTTGAACAGTTGTGGGATCTTTTATTTCTATTTGCTGGGTCAATTTATTATCGACTGCTAATTTATCATGCTTACGTACATCGCAACTTGCAAATGCTATTGCTATTGTGCCCAAAATGAAAAGTTTTTTCAACATAATATTATCTTTTATCTTTAAAACTTATTTTTTCTAATTTGTTTTCAGCTTCTAATTCTTTGTGAATATTATCCAACAAACCATTTACAAACTGTCCACTTTGCGGTGTGCTGTACGATTTAGCAAGGTCTATATATTCATTGATGGTAACCTTTGTTGGGATTGTTTCAAAATATAAAAATTCGCATACACCCATTTGCAATAATATCAAATCCAATGCGGCAATACGATCTGCATCCCAGTTTTTTAATTTTGGTTTGATAAGTTCGAGTGTTTGTTCGCTTTTTTCTAATACCGTGCTCAATAAATCTTTTGCAAACGTTCTTTTTTCTGCACTCAAAAAATCATGTATATTTTGTTGCCCAGGCTTGCCCAAATAAGCAATAACAAGGGAATGCATCATTTCTGCATCATCATCCCAGTTTATAAAATGTTCTTCTATATGGGTTATAAAATCTTCATCTGGTAGTAATAAGTTGGTAAAAATAAATTCCAACATTTTCTTTTCACTTTTCTTATCTCTGGATTGTAATTCTATATATTCTAAGTATTCTGGAGTATCAATTAATGTGCGATAGGTTTTTTTGAGCAAATCCTTATCGATGATGTATTCCGCTTTAAGTTCGGCAATGGTGGCCTTAAATGAAAGATCTTCTACAATTTTCCAAAGTACTTCATTCCCGGCAATTTTAGTATTGGTTGCCAGATCTGCTGCAGAAGGCAAGTTTTTGCTTGCTTTATGGCCAGCATCCGTTTCTGCATAACGAGCAGTTTCAGTTATAAAATAAACAAGGTAAGCAAACAAATGTTTACTCTGTTCTATCTTTTTAAGGAGTATGTTCAAAGGCTCACCTTGCTTTTCTGTGCCGCTCATACTATCAATAGCATATAAGGTTTGCATCACTTTTATCCTAATATTTCTTCTGCTTAACATCGTTTCAAAAACCTTTATTGAGGTGCAAAATTAGGGAAATTGAATTTAGTATTGAGTACTTAGTATTGAGTATTGAGATATTAACCTTCTTTTATAGTACAAATTAATAACTTTTAAAAAGCTACTTAATTTTTTGCGAACCCCAAAAGAGTTTCGCATTAGTATCCCCTTGTGCAACCCATAATATAGAAATCAATCTACTCCATTAATCTATTTCACAACAAAAGCTATATACTTTGTTGGAGATGAAATATGCGACCTGCCTTTGCCGGCCGGCAGGCGCCACTAAAACTAATTCAAAGCTTTTTGCAGGTAACCAAGGCATATTTGCATGTATACAAA
>JANMGS010000687.1:0-2985 GCA_031374745.1 Ferruginibacter sp.
GGTGCGGATTTATAATAATTGCTTAACAAAAATAATCATATTAATAAATTAGAATTAGATTTTATCGAATATGGAAAGAACAGAAATATCATCACTCGGAGAATTTGGATTGATAGACCATTTGACACAAAACAATGAAACCAAAAACGCTTCCACCATTTTAAGTGTGGGAGATGATGCAGCCGTGATAGATCATTTTGGTAGGCAAACTGTTATATCTTCCGATCTATTGTTGGAAGGGGTTCATTTCGATTTATCGTATACGCCTCTAAAGCATTTGGGTTACAAAGCGGTGGTGGTAAACCTTAGCGATATATATGCCATGAACGCTACACCAACACAAATTGTAATAAGCATTGGCTTTAGCAATCGTTTTGCATTGGAAAGTTTGGATGAATTTTATGAAGGCGTATATGCAGCATGCGAAAAATACGATGTTGATTTAGTAGGTGGCGATACAACTACTTCGCTCAAAGGATTTATCATAAGCATAACTGCCATAGGCGAAGTAGCGCCCGATACGTATGTAACAAGGGCGGGCGCAAAAAGTGGGGATCTTATTTGTATAAGCGGTGAGCTAGGCGGCGCTTTTCTTGGGCTTACTTTATTGGAAAGAGAAAAAAGGATATTTGAAGAAACAGGTGCCCAACCAGATTTAGAAGGGCAAACATATATTGTAGGTAGATTATTGAAACCAGAAGCTAGGAAAGATATGATAGAATATTTTGCCGAAGAAAATATTATGCCTACCAGTATGATTGACGTAAGCGATGGACTGAGCAGCGAAATAATGCACATATGTAAACAAAGCAAGGTAGGCTGCGTGTTGTATGAAGATAAATTTCCGATGGCAGATGAGATGAAAAACTTTGCCTATAAATTACAAATGGATCCTACCGCTTGTTTTTTGAGCGGTGGCGAGGATTATGAATTGTTGTTTACCGTGCCGCAAGGGGAATATGAAAAAGTAAAATTAAACCCATCAATAAGCATTATCGGTTACATAACCGACGAGGGCGAAGGAAAAAATTTAATTACTCGTGGGGGCAACAAGCATGCGCTGGTGGCGCAGGGGTGGAACCATATGAAGAAATAAGATTTAAGAAAATGCTACTAAAATGTAGCATTTTTTATTTTTAATAACATTCATAATTTTTATTGTTGTTTGGTTTATGTTAATTTCATTTCTAATTATGAATAAAAACTATACCTTTCTCTTTCTCATAATAATTATCTTCTTTTGCTCATGCGCCAGCAGCAAAAAAAATTATAACCCTGCAAAAAAATACGCACCAGAAACCTTACAAAAAGATTATGCCTTACTCAGAAATATTTTAGAAGCAAAACACCCATCCCTGTACTGGTATACACCCAAAGAAAAAATGGATGAGTACTTTGATAAATTTTATGCAGTAATAAAAGATAGCATGACCGAGCAACAATTTGCTTGGCTTGCGGTAGCTCCCCTCATAGATAAAATTCATTGCGGGCATACAAGTATAAGCCTTAGTAAATCTTACAGCAAATGGGTAAAAGGCAAAGCCATCCCTTCTTTTCCATTGTACTTAAAAGTGTGGAACGACAGCATGGTAGTATACGGAAACTTAAATTTTAAAAAAGACAGTATAATTAAAAGGGGTGCATTAATAACTTCTTTAAATGGTATACCCAATAAAATTCTTTTAAAATACATGCTCGAGTTTTTGCCCGAAGATGGTTATGCTTACAATGTAAGCTACCTAAGGCTCAGCGCCAATTTCCCTTACTTTCATAGAAATATTTTTGGCCTCAGCAAATCGTATACGGTGGGATATTTAGATAGTGCAGGAGTAGAACAAAAAGCGGTATTGCCAATTTTTACTCCCACCAAAGATTCCTTAAGAAAAGATAGCATTATACGTGTAGAAAAAAAGAAAATGCCCAAAGAGCAAAAACTATTACAATACCGTTCTTTTTCAATAGACAGTACAAAAAATTTTGCAACTATTACTTTAAATACTTTTTCCAATGGTCATTTACGTAAATTTTTTCGCCGCTCATTTAAGCAAATAAGAAAAGAGAATATCCAGCATCTTATTTTGGATATTCGCAACAACGGTGGTGGAAAGGTTGGCATGAGCACTTTGCTTACGAAGTATATTTCTCATATTCCTTTTAAAATATCCGATAGTACTTATACACAAAGTAGAGGGCTAGGAAAATATGCAAAATATATTAGAGGAGGCAAACTAAATAATGTGCAAATGTTTCTTACTTCACGTAAAAACAAGGATGGTAATTATCATATTCGTCGTTTGGAAAATCATTTTTATCAGCCAAAGAAAAATAATTATGATGGCAAATTATATGTCATCATTGGTGGAACAACTTTTTCTGCCTCTACACTTTTTTGTAATGCTGTAAAAGGACAAAAAAATATTACGTTAGTGGGCGAAGAAACGGGTGGAGGTTGGTATGGCAATAATGGAATAATGATTCCAGACATTACACTTCCCAATAGCAACATACGCATTAGGTTGCCGCTGTTTCGTATGGTACAACAAAATCATGGTCAAGTAAAAGGAACAGGAATACCTCCAGATATTTTTGTAGGCCCTAGTTATGATGCCATTTTGAAAAGTTATGATAAAAAGATGCAAGTAGTAAGGGCATTAATAGATAATGCCTCAAAGTGATCTACGCTTAAGTTATCCTACGGGTTTTTGGCTGGCAGCAGTAATGATAAATTTATCTGCATCTTTCAGAAAAGGAAACTTGGTTCTCACTTCATTCAGGTTTGTTTTATCCAAGGTTATGGTAAACATATCTTCTTCATCGGCCTTGTGATACAACACTTGTCCAAGAGGATCAATAACCATTGAGTTTCCGCTATGGTAAATATTATGGCCATCATCGCCCACACGGTTTACACCTATAACATAACATTGGTTTTCTATTGCTCTTGCGCACAGCAAAGTTTTCCAAGCATGGCTGCGGCGTTCTGGC
>JANMGS010000707.1:0-2693 GCA_031374745.1 Ferruginibacter sp.
AAAGTAAAGGTCACTGCTGCTTCTGGCTGTATAGATTCTGCAACTTATCAAATAGATGTAAATAGATTAAACTTAACAGGGTCTGTAAGTCCTACTTCAGGGTGCGCCCCACGAAACATATTATTTTCTGTAGCTGCCAGCTTACCTACCAATGTTACCGTAACCAATTACACTTGGACATTTGGCGACAACTCTACCCCGCAAATTACCGTATCTAGCAATACTTCACATACTTACCTTGACTCGGGGTTATATTTGCCAAAGGTTTTAATAAACACTTCTAACGACTGTGCCGATACATTTTCATTTCCATTAATAAAACTTGGAATACCACCAGTAAATCTAGTAGCATATCCAAAAAAACTGACGTATTGTGGCAACGAAAGGGCAGAATTTTATGCTTTTGCTCCTTTGGCAAATAGTTACAAATGGGAATATGGTGACGGAACTTCGGAGATAACTTCTGATACCACTACGTCACATAAATATGACCTGCTGGGTGTAAAAACTGTGAGGGTAACGCCACTTTTTAACGACTGCCCTGGTAACCCAATAACATTCAGCATAAGTATTATTGGTGTAATAGCTAATTACAGATACGCCAACACTTGCACTAACAAAAAAACATTTGCCTTCACAAACCAATCGCAAGGAAACATTTCTTCATCTGAGTGGACATTTGGTGATGGTAGTCCACCTGTGATTAGCTTAAATGCTGTGCATACTTTTCCTCCGAATGGGGCTTTTAATACCCGACTGATAGTAGCAGATAATATAACTGCCTGCAAAGACACTATTCTATTCGCAATTTATACAGCTACACCAAGCCTTATAAATCCCGATACTTTTTTATGCAGAAATGCTCCAACTACATTTACTATTTTAAACAACTATTTAAACCCATTTTTAAATAGCACTTGGTCAGTAATTGGCTTCAATAATAATGCATCTACATCAAGTCAAAATCTAAGCGCTACTTTTTTTGGAAATTTTATTAACAACTATGTAATTCTTGACAACGGCATTCAGTATTGCAACGACACCATAAAAGTAAATCACCCTATTTCCGTAAGAGGACCTGTATTATCTTATAATGCATCTACGCTTGGTTGCACAAACAATAATTTTGTAATAACCAACAATTCCTATCCATTTGCAGCTGTTGATACCATCAAAAATTGGTTATGGAGCTTTGGTGTACAAGGTTTACAAGACAACCAATTTCAGCCTACAGCATTTCAATTTACAACAGAAGGTACCTATACCATTAAACTATTTGCAAAAGATATTAAAGGTTGTACGGATACATCAATAAGCCAAGTACTGGTAAGAGAATCCCCCTTTTTAAGAATTTTTCCTCGAAATGATAATATTTGTTTTGGCAAGACAGTTACACTTACCGCTTACCATACAGATACGTTGGTTTGGACTCCAGCCAACCTTGTAAGTTGTGCCACTTGCGATACTACCATTGCCACCCCGGTAGACAATGTGACCAAAATTTATGCTATAGCTAGCAGTGCTAATGGATGCAGTTTAAGAGACAGTACTACCATTACAGTATTTACGCCTTTTACTGCTAATCCCACTGCAAACACTGTATTTGGTTGTAAAAATGACAAAATAACAATTGCTGTAAATCCACCTAATAAAAAAGTAATTTGGTCGCCTGTGGAGGGACTTACCAGCAATAACTCTTATCAAACAATTGCCACTGTTATAAAAGATACCATTACTTACACGGCTTTGCTTACAGATAGTTTGGGATGTTATAGTAGCAGTACCAATGTAAAAGTAATTGCTTATCCATCTCCAACTGTAAATGCCGGACCCGATAGAATATTGGCTTACAATAGTCCATTTACCCTATCACCGTTGTATGGTAGCTCTGTATCTAACTATGAATGGATACCAGCGGGTAATTTAAGTTGTACAAATTGCTCAAATCCTAAAGGCATGGCAGATTCGTCCCGTAGTTTTACCATAAAAACCAAAAATACTTTTGGTTGTGTGGGTTCAGATGATATAAAGATTTCAGTAGAATGTGCGTATGCGAATTTATATATGGCTAGTGCATTCAGTCCCAGTAGTAGGAATGCAAACAATTATTACTATCCGCAAACCAGAGGTATAAAAACAATAAATAGTTTTAAGATTTACAATAGATATGGGGAATTGGTTTATGAAAAAAAAAATACAAAACCCAACCTACGAAATGCAGGATGGGATGGAAAACTTAGCGGCATACCACAACCAACAAGTGGGTATGTTTATACATTAACTGCCACTTGTGATCTTGGTGAAACCATCAACAAAAGTGGATCGTTTTTATTGATTAGGTAACATGATTTATTTGTACTTAAAGCAGCATAAAAATGTGGAATAGTTTTAAAGCATGATTTCAGACGAGGATCGTTAGATTTCATAAAATCTATGCCTATTTTGATACAATGTTTACAAAAAAACTTGGAATTTAATACCTCTTAGTATTTTTCGAATATTCGATTTATTTATTTGCATATTTGCACATTTGCACATTTGCATATTTGCACATTTGCCCATTACTCAATATTCTCTATGACCATTGCACTCGCTCCTCCTCCACCGTTACAAATACCAGCAGCGCCGTATTTTGCATTGTTTTGTTTCAGTACATTTAATAGAGTAACAATAATTCTTGCCCCACTAGCTCC
>JANMGS010000761.1:0-22834 GCA_031374745.1 Ferruginibacter sp.
GGTTAATTGTTTTTATTGGAGGCGGAAAGGATTTTACAGCTTATTCTTTTATATTGACACAGAAAGCTAGCACACAGGCTCAACCTCATTTCTGCCAGAGAGACTTTCTTTAAATTGAAAGTAAGCTGCGATAGTTTTTTATTAATAGGTTGCTTACAAACCTGCTCGGGTAGAGGTGACCTACAAGATTGAATGCCCACTTTTGAAGCATTTGCCAAACGTTTTGATTTTATTTTACTCAAAATACTGATGGGGTGTTTTTATCACGCAGGAAGATAAATATCAAACTGGGCACCTTTTTTTATGGTACCAGTGGCGTTTTTTAGAAAATATTAGGGGCTGTGAACTTTCATAGCCCTTATTTTCTTTGGTCCACCGCCCGCCTCCAATGTTTTTTGCTCTAAGGCAGCAATCCCGCACTTATTGCGGGAACGTCTAAGCGGGTGCAGCTAGTCATCAGTAAATCATTATTCAGCCATTCATGCTACGCTACAACAGAACCAGACAATCTATTAAGGTTATCAGTGTGAAGCCCAACTATAAAAAAAGTCAAGCAAAAATGCTCGACTGTTTGTCAAGTTTTACCAACATGTAAAGTAGGTTTGTATACTTATTTTGGTAATGATTTAGTTGTTCTTCTTAGGTATAGGATTAGAACATACCGGGGTTTTGTGTCGGTATAATAAAAGACGAGTAATGTATGCAAAAGGTTTTTTTATTTTTCGAATCCCTTGGTAAGCCATATCCAATGCTGAGTGCCGGGGCTTCCTGTTCAACAAGCCGAAGAGATAAAAAGGAGATAAAAATCAGCTAGTAGAAACTATTCTGTTCATTTAAAAGTTGAAATAGAGTAAGGATAATAATTGTTAGTGTAAAGCGCATTTATTTAGTGGGTAGCTTTTTTTGTTTATTGGTTACTGTTGCTGCAAAAGTTTTGCTGGAGTAGGGGTTGCTTTTGTACACATATGCCTGCTGGTATGAGACCTAAGCGGATTAAGCGTTGCGGCGATGGGTACTTGCGATGTATGGATACCAAGGGAGGCAGAGGACGCAGCTTGCACAAAATAAAACCTAGCATCAATGAACTTCCATATCAACTTCTTTATTTCTTACATATAAACATTGTTTTTTGCAGCTTATACTACTATGGCACAGAAAGCTGGCACACAGGCTGGGCCTCATTTCTGCGCCGGAGAAACTTTTTTTAGTTTGAAAGTATGCTGCGATAGTTTTCAAATAATAGACAACTTACATACCTGCGCCAGACGGGGGAACAGGAACCAAAGTACAGCGATGAAAAAAGTCGAAATTTCAACGCCAAGGCCTGCACACAACAGCTCTTGTACGTAGTTTATTTGATTGAGATCGTCCCTAACCAATAAGTCATCATCTCATTGTACTTTAATGTGCCAATCGCTAACATTACCGTTTCGCCTTTTATAAATCCTGTAAAACTTTTATTTTTGCCCTCAAGCGATTCCATAGTTGAATTGTCGATAATTGTCTGCCCTTTTGTATTTAGTTTAACGGTGAAAGTCCCTGCTTTTGATGTTATTTGTACTTGGTCAGGAAGTTTATTATCATTCATTGCTTTAATTAATGAGAAGTCATACTTGGAACAATCGAGTATTAAACCCTGTAAAGATTGAAGCTCAAAATTTTGCGGAGCTACTTTAGAATCTTCCTTTTGAATTTGGTTATACTGGTCATTCAACACAAAAGTTGGATACGATTTATTACTTTGTCCTGTACAACTAATTACAAAAAGTGATATAAAAGAGATGAAGGAAAAGATAAATTTCATAAAAGGTCTTTTTTCGAGTTTAGAATATATTGTTACTTTGAGTTTAATTATTTTGTCGGTGCTTTCAACTTTGTACGTTGACTGCAAGTTACGTAAAAAGACCACGGCTTTGGACAGTTTTGGAATAGGCTACCTGCCCGCCCGGAACTGAACCTGCCTGCCGGTAGGCTGGGCTAGATATATGCGCAGCGCACAGCGTCCCGTGGACATCCTGCGGATACCTAAAAACCGAAGTTTAGAACTTCTGTCCGGCAGCAAACAGTCCGTCGAAATCAAACCTTGGCTATGCACTGACGATGATTGGATCAAACTTATGCCCCAATTGCGCCAGAGGTGCTTTTTTTAGTTTGCAAGTATGTTGCGATAGTTTTCAAATAGTAGTCAACTTACATACCTGCGCCAGATAGTGAAAGTAAACTGACCATAGCAAACAGTTGTGTGGGGACATGAACCGAGGCAAGGTGTTCAAATTAAGGAATCATTATATTAAAAAGTTGTTTTTGTTTTTTTGACAGAGGTTCGATCTCATTACTTTGTAAAAAATCTTTTAATGGCAATGCTAACTCCCATAAAAGAGCAACTTTATCACTTGTGCTTCCAGTAAGAATTCTCTTTCCATCAGCAGAAAACGCCGCTGATACAATAGGGCCTGAATAACTCTCAAATTCTTGCAAAATATTGCCTTTTAAATTCCATAAACGTGCATTACTTCCGCTACAGGTTAGAATTGAATTTCCATCTCGTGAAAAAGCGACGGCACTTACAATATTGTCAATTTTAAATTCTTGAATAGCTTTTCCTTTCAAATCCGACAAACGAGCCGTGAAATCTAGTGACCCTGTCATAATTGATTTGCCAGATGGAGAAAAACTTGCTGAAGTAATATAGCCAGAATGGGCTTTAAATTCTTTAATAGGATTCATATTTATATCTAGTAGGTGTGTAATACCATTGGCACAAGCTAGTAGAATCAATTTCTTATTCGGTGAAAAAGCAACACATGTTACAAAAGAATTGCAGTTAAATTCTTTATAACCTCCATTTAACTCCCATATCCGCGCCGTATTATCGTTAGAACCAGTTAGGATTTTGCTTCCATCTGGTGAAAAAGCTACTGAAAGTATTTTTCCCGAATGTCCCCTAAATACTTTGATAGTATCGCCCTGGGTATTCCATAGATAAGCTGTGCGATCATTAGATCCGCTAAGAATTGTATCGCCTGTTGGTGAAAACGCAACAGACGTGATACCATTATTGTGGCAGCAAAATTCTTGTAAAGTATTACCATCGCTATCAAATAACCGTACTTTTTTATCCCATGAACCGACCAATATTTTTTTTCCGTCAGGCGAAAATGTTAATGCTCCTACACTAGGGCATTTAAACGCTTTGACAGATTTCATGCCCCATAGTCGAGCTACAGAATTCCCAGAGATTGTAAACAGCTTTTTTTTGTCAAATAAAAAGCCTGCATAGCTAAATTTATAATCTGGAGAATTAAATTCTTGAACTATATTACCAGTAAGATTCCAAAGTCGGGCATTCTTCTGATAACATGCCAGTATTGTTTTACCGTCAGGTGAAAACTCCAAAGATTGAATATACTTAGAATCATCAATAAATTTCTTTCGAGCATTTCCATTTAAGTCCCAAAGTCTTGCTGCGTTAGAATACCAGGTGAGGATAGATTCTCCATTTGGTGAAAAAGCTATTTTGTTTATGAATTCTAAAGTGTCATTAAATTCTTTAATGGTTGTTCCCTCTAAATCAGATAAAAAAGCCGAGTGTTTTTCAAAAGAGAGAATTGTTTTTCCATTTGGAGAAAAAATTGCGTTTGTAGGGAATTTAATGCTGACTTTAATTTCAAATTGATCATTACTAAAATCCCATAATCGTGCTGTCCTATCCCATGATTTTGTTAGTATTTTGTGTTCTGGTGAAAAGTCAACCGACCATATTCTTTCAGAGTGTCCTTTGAATACTTTTAAAGTATTTCCTCTCAAGTCCCAAAGCCTAGCCGTGGAGTCAGTTGACCCTGTAAGAATATTTTTTCCACTTGGCGAAATGGAAACACAGGTTACGGAGCCACTATGTCCTTTGAATTGTTGAAGAATATTTCCATTTAAATCCCACATAGTCATCGTGGAATCCTTGGAACCAGTAAAAATTGTATCTCCTGATGGCGAAAATATAACCGAATTTATTGCACCTGTATGACCATTGAACTTCTCAATAACGTTTCCTCGCAAATCTCGCAATTGAAAATCGAAACGCTCGGTTCCTACCACGAATTTGTTTTTATCAGGCGAAAAAGCTATTGAGTTTATATTAGTATTTTCATTATAGATATTTCTGTAAAATGAATTTTCACGATATATTTTAAGAGAGACATTTTCATTGAATATATCATTGTTTATTCTCATTGCGGCCTCTGACAACCTTAAAGCCAAAGTCGGATTTTTTTCGATTTCACTCTTTGATTCTGAAATCAAATAGTTTGCTTCTGCAATTTTTCTTTGTTTAATTGCAATTTTAGTTTGCTTTTCAGCTTCTTTTCTAGCCTCAATTGCATCTTCTTTTTGTTTATTAACTGTCTCATAAATATTCAGAAGTAAACCATCGGCTTTTTTTATATTTTGTACAGATGTACAAAGCCTATAGGCAGATATTTTTCTTATCGCCATCGAATAATTTTTCCCGCTTCTGAAAAGAGAGTCCGCGCTGCTGTACAGTTCTTCACATCTAGGCGATGAAGTTTGAGAATATAAACTAAACGAAATAATTGAAAATAATATGTAGAAAAAACACTTCACTTTTTACTGATTTCTTTTTTACAAGTAATAGAGACTGAATCTAGATATTTAATTTTGGTTTCTAAAATTGAGGGACCAAAAATACTATCTTTCGCTGTTGCAAGTGCTAAGGAAAATAGACTGTCAGCAATATAATACGATTCAGCTTCAAAGAATGTGTTACCATTTTTTAAATTTCTATCAAACTCTTCAACTTTAAACTTTATTAGGTTATTTAAAGCATTATCTCTTTCTATTTGGGCTTTTGTAGCATTTTGGGCTGCAATTTTCTGTTGGGAAACGGCTTCGGCTCGCAAATAAAAGGCGAAAGCTGCCAAAGCTGCAAGCAAAGAAATTACAAATCCTACTATGACTCTAAATAATCTCTTTTTTTTAGAAACATCATCAATTATTTCGTCAGGCCTTTTGTTAAGCAGTAGCCCCTTAATTTTTGCAACTTCCCATTCATAATTTGAGTTGCTTGATAGAACTTTTCCCTCTTTGCAGTAGAGTTGAAGATTTGCCCAAATAGGAAGTTCTTTAAATATTCTCTTATCAAATGAAGGTAAGGCTGTTGTTTTGAGTTTATCAAAATCATGGTTTAAATAATCCCACTCAATAACATCATCCGTAAGGATGAAATTGAATTTAGTTATATATCCTTCTTCGTCTTTATTTAATTTATGCCAGTTGATAATTTCTTCTCTTACCCAAGCAGAATTAGCCGAATTTTTTGAGGCAATCACAAGAAGATTTTCAGATTCTTTTAAACCTGTAATTATTTGGTCGGTTAAACTACCTGACAATGGTATTTTTCTTTCGTCACGAAAAATACTCACATTTGGTTGCCAACTTTTATAGAAGGGAACCCCAAGTCTCTCAATGGATTTTTGAATTGAATTTGCGTATGACTTATCCTTGTGAGAATAGGAGATGAAAGCATGATATTTTTTATTACTATTCAAAATTATATTTTACAGGCTTATTTTTTATCAATGGGTATAAAAATAAAGTAACGGCTTAGTTGGTATCCTTTTGCAATAGAGCCTATTTGAAATTGACGCATTTCAAGATTAGGTTTCGGTTTATGATAATATCCGGTCATTGGTTTATAGGTTGCTGATAGTTAGTTTGGCTTGCTTGTAACAATAGCTTAACCGCTTACGGTAGCGCTTTGTACAGGTGTGGAATTTGAAATTCTTCCGCCCAGAATCCCGAAACTTTGGCACAGACTAAAGATATAAATGATAATGATAAGAACCAAAAGCTAGGCCATGATTTTCTGCCCGAACCAAATCCTAAGAAAGTAAACTGACAATTGCGAACGTTCGTGGGTTTACGAACCGAGGCAAAGCTTATACTACTGTGGCACAGAAAGCTGGCACACAGGCTGGGCCTCATTTCTGCGCCGGGGAAACTTTTTTAGTTTGCAAGTATGCTGCGATAGTTTTCAAATAATAGCCAACTTATATACCTGCGCCAGATGGGGACCTTTTCAATCTGCGCCAGTTGGATATTAAAGGGTAAAATATAAAAAAACTGCGCCTGCTTTTATTAAGCCTATATTACGTATTCATCATTATACTACCGAGCCATGAGATATATACTTATAAGTTTTGCTGTTGTGTTTACATTACAGGCATATTCACAAAAGTCCATTCAACAAACGGCTATCGAGTATTTTCAGAATGGACTTAAAAAATCGGATTTGAAAGATGATGCAGGCGCCTTATTGGAATTGAATAAAGCAATTGAAACTGATCCGAATATGGATGTCCGCCTTAAAGAAGGGCTGTATCTTATTCGGGGCACTTCTAAACATAGACTGAAGGATTTTAACGGGGCCATTCTTGACTTTACGAAGGCAATTGCAATTAACCCGACTGCCAACGCATATTTTTTTAGGGGATATGCACAAGGAGCAAAAGCAGCGTATGATTTGGCCATCCAGGACTTTAGCAAATCCATTGAACTTGATCCAACTTTTGTAGATGCTTTTTTTAATCGTGGCTCCATATATGCACAACAGAAAAATTATACCGCAGCTATATCGGATATGAACAGAACACTGGAACTTAACCCGCAAAAAGAAGAGGCCCGCTCTCTTTTGAACAATATCAGGGAACTACAGGCAACCATGCAGGCAATAGAGGAATTAAATAAATTTGCCAAGCCTAAAAAACAGGCAACCGCTACTAATAACCCTGTAAAAATAACTTCAGCAAAGACTGAAACAAAAACCATTTTATCAAAGAAAAAAACGGCTGAAGATATTTTCGCTGAAGGTATGGGAAAATATAACGGGCATGATTACATCGCTGCAATTTCAGCATTCGACAAGGCTGTTTCGATTAAAGTAAATTATGGTGAAGCTTATTATTACAGGGCAATGTCGAAAGATGAACTGAAAGATTACAAAGGGGCAATAGATGACTACACAAAAACAATTGAACTTGTTCCAGCTTTTTGGGCTTATTATCATAACAGGGGGCTTGCAAAATTTGAATTACAGGATTATGCAGGCACGATAGCAGACATGAGTAGATCTATTTCTTTAAATAATAAAAATGCAGATGGTTATTTTAAAAGAGCACGGGCAAAAAAAATGATGAAAGACGATGAAGGGGCATTGGCAGATTACAACAAAACAATTGAAGTAGACCCCAGGTATGAAAATGCATACCTTAACATGGCAAATATTAAATACAGCTTGAAGGATTATCAATCGGCCATGGCAAATTACTCAAAAGCAATAGAAATTAATCCAGAAAGTAGTTTAGCATATTATAGCAGAGGAAACTGTAAATACAGCCTGGGAAATTATGCAGAAGCTTTAACTGATTATTCAAAATCAATAGAGCTTAAACAGGAATATGCTATAGCTTATTATATGAGAGGGCTTACTAAATATAACATGAATCCAAAATTGGATGGCTGCCCCGATTTGGCAAAAGCCCTGCAATTAGGGTTAATGGATGCGGATAATCAGATTAAAAGGCTTTGTAAATAATACCAGTGCAGTCTTCCCCAAATGCTGTAGGCATTCCTAAAAATAACAAGCCCTATTTTCAGCAACATTACCTGCGAGGAAAGTCACGCCCTTGTTGGACTTATGCGTAAGTTTGATATTCTTTAATTTGTGATTATTTTATATGCCGTTGGCTACAAGCCAGCAGCCGACAGCTACTTACCGGCGGCAAAAAGGTTGTTATCACCGCCGGCATTGTGTAACCTGAAGCTTTCTGGTACTTTTATAAGTGTGGCGCCGCTGGTGAAATCACCAAGCGGCAACGTAGTTAGAGCGCCAGTATGGGTTTGTACGAAAGGGGAACACCAACTTCGGACGAGAGCGAACACCATCAGCGGCGGGTCAACTTACATACCTGCGCCAGTATAAGCCGGAGATACTTTTTTTAGTTTGAAAGTATGCTGCGATAGTTTTAAAATAATAGGCAACTTACATACCTGCGCCAGATGGGGAACCGGAGATACTTTTTTTAGTTTGAAAGTATGCTGCGATAGTTTTCAAATAATAGTCAACTTACCTACCTGCGCCAGCCGGGCCTGCATAGTAAAAACCTTTTGTTGCTGAAGCTTTGCCTTTGGCCGTGCCACAAAATACCACAGATAAATTTTCTTTTAATATATCTTTTAGCATAATTAATTTTTTAAATATTCTACTTGTGGCTCTGCTGCCATTGATAAAGTTTCTTCCTCCTTCACACCCCAAACCTCGCCAATTTTTGCTTTAATTTTTTGCTCAAATATTTCTACTAAACGTTTGTTGGCATTTACCAATTGCAGTTCTTCTTCTATCGCTTTTACGATGGTTTGTTGTTCGATAAATGATGGTATAGATATTTTAAGTTCACCAATTTGCTGTAAAGATAAATTTGATTGTGCTACACCTGTTTTCAATTTTTCAATTTCATCTTGAATAACTGTGCTTCGTAGAAAGTGAAATAAATAAATAGGCGAAATAATTTCCAAATCTTTAATTCTAATAATTGCCAATGCTTGATTTGTGTTTGCTGGCAAATGCTCTTTTTTTACAAAACCAGTAATTCCCATTTTCGTACCAGCTATTGAGAACAAAATGTCATTACTTTTTAATGAACTTCTTTTCAGTGAATTGTTGCATTCTTCAGTTATAAAATCAATATCAGTTAAATCTAATTCACCATACTCATTTAGATTTTGAATTTTAATAAAATTAATGCCTGATTTTTCAAACTTATAACCAACGCTTGTTGGAGTAGTTCCTTTGGTAATATGTTCACACAAATCTGATAAAGTTCTAATTTCCCAATAAGGGTTGATAGTAATGGTAGGTTTGTAGTTCTTTACTACTTGTTTGGCTCCGTCTATCATTTTTTGGTAGCCTTCTATTTCGGCTACTATTTGTTGTTGTATTTCAAGCGGTGGGAGAGGGATTTCAATTGAGTTTAGACTTTGCTGATTTAATTTGGGTTGAGCTGCACCAGTCACATATTTTGAAATATCTATGGAGTTTAAAAAATATTCTACATACTTCTGAGTGGCTTTGTTCTCAAATTTTAAAACATGAGCATGATTATTAACCCAAATTTTTCCACTTACTGAAAATGCTATTGGCGTTGAACGTGCCAATAAATTAGCACCATCTTCTGAAACTAAAAGTAGGTCTTCATCAAATATAAAATCTTCTACATAATCTACAATTCCCGAAGCACCATAATACGGGTAAATACCAGCACTTCTATCTGATTTTGTTACAGGTTTTCTTTTACCATCTAGATTAATATAAATACTTCTTAATTCTACATGCTCGTATCCCTCTGCAAAATTATTCTGATTCACAAAATATCTATCTGCATTTAAGACCACATCTTTATTTCCTAAAACTATTTTTTTCTCAACCAATGTTGCCAAATTCGGCAAATCTTCAAAAGGCTTGTCGTTGCTCAAACATTCTTTGAAAGCTTCCAATGCTTGCAATGCCACAGGCAAGTCGTTTTTGTCAATCTCTCTGCGTTGTGCTCCTAAATCAAAACCATCGTTTTCAATTTTTAAAAACAAAATGTGTTGGCTTTTTTTCGCCAAACGTTTGTCTAAAATCAATACCGATGTTTTTACACCGCTGTATGGTTGGAACACACCTGCTGGCAAACTAATTACAGCTATCAAACTATCTTGCACCAACATTTTCCGCAATTGCTTGTAAGCTGTTTGGCTTGTTGCTACAATACCATTGGGCACAACAATACCAGCACGGCCATTGCTGTTTAAATGCTCGGCAATGTAATCGGTAAATAACACTTCGGCTTTGTTTGCTTGTACGCCAAATTTTTTGTGTGGTCGTATGCCGCCTTTGGGTGTCATAAATGGCGGGTTTGCCAGTATCACATCAAAGGTTTCTTGCCAACGGTCTTCACTGCTCAAACTGTCGTACTCATGTATTTGTGGTGTAGCAAAACCGTGTAAATACATATTCGCTAAACTCAAGCGTACCATATCGGGGCTAATGTCGTAACCCACAAAATTGGTAGAGAGTTTTTTTCTATCGTCTGGCTTAAGCTTGTCGCCTTGGCGTTTGTCGGTGTTTTGGTTCAGTATGTGTTTATAAGCACTCAATAAGAAACCAGCTGTACCGCAAGCAGGGTCAAGCACGGTTTCGTTTTTCTGTGGGTTTACACAAGCCGTTACAAAATCAATAATGTGTCGGGGTGTTCTAAACTGCCCTGCATCGCCTTGGCTTCCCATTACACTCAACAAATATTCAAAAGCATCGCCCAACTTTTCACTGTGGCTGTATTCAAACTCGTTGATATATTTTAAAAACAGTTTTAAGGTGCTTGGGTCACGGTAAGGTAAATAAGCATTTTTAAAAATGTTGCGGAACAGCTCTGGAATATTTGGATTGGTATTTAGTTTTTCTAATGCTTCGCTGTACAATGCCAGCATATCTTGTCCGCTTAGCGAAGGGTCAAATAATTTTCGCCAACCGTATTTGGCATATTCGCCTGTAAAGAATTTTGCTTTGCCTTTAAATTTCTCTACGGCTTCTTTATCCATATCGTCCATAAACTTATAGATCAGCGCCAATGTAATTTGTTCAATTTGGCTTTTTGGGTCGGGCACTTTACCTACCAACACATCACGGCAATCGTCAATATTTTTCTTTGTTATATTGTCTAGCATATTATTTGTTTAGTTCTTTTCTGATAAATTCTTCTAACTGTTTTGTGCTAGGTAATTCGAGTATGTATTTGCTTACAAATAAATCCTGGTCGGAGTCGGCAACTGCATATTCAACCAACTCTTTATTGTTTTCGGTTACTAATAATAAACCTACCGGAGGATTGTCTTCTGGTAGCATGATATTTTTCTTGTAATAGTTGATATAGGTTTTAAGTTGCCCGATGTTTTCGTGATCTACTTCCTTCATTTTTAAATCTACCAACACATGGCATTTTAAAACCCGGTGGTAAAACACCAAATCAATAAAGTAATATTGGCTTCCAATGGTTATACGTTTTTGTTTTGCTTCAAAACAAAAACCGTGTCCGAGTTCTAATAAAAAATCTTCGAGATGGTCAATTAATGCTTGTTCCAAATCGGATTCGTACATTACTTCTTTTGCTTTTAAGCCTAAAAACTCAAATGTAAAAGGCGATTTAATGATGTCGGTGGGTATCAACGCTGCTGATTTTTCCTGCACTATCCGGCTCAGTTTTTCTGGGTTGTTGCTCATGCCGCTCCGCTCAAAATAAAGGCTGTTGATTTGCCGCTTTAGCTCGCTTACACTCCAGTTGCCTTTAATACATTCAATTTCGTAGAAGGTTCGTTTTAAAGGGTCGGTAATAGGAAGTAATAGTGTAAAATGTGAAAATGATAGGCGATTAATCAATCTTTCTGCTGGTACTTGAAGGTCATTTGGTATTTCATTTTTGAATTGTGCAGACTGTAAATGCACAATTTCAAGATCTTGGTTTTCATTGTTTTGCAATTCGTCAGACAGCGTCTGACGAATTGGGTTGTAGTCAAAAGTTAATTGTTTCAATTCCTCAGACAGCGTCTGATGAATCTGAGGATAGATTCTATAAAACTTCCGATTAATAATAAGATTGGTTTCAGAAAGCCCCTTAATATTTACAGACTTTGCCAAATCCTGCAGCAAATTTTCACCATACTTTGCCCGGTCTTCGCCTTTTTGTTCAAATTCTACAATATAAAAACCCACCAACCAATTGCGAATAGTGAGATGTTTATTTACAGAACTGAGCGCACTTTGTTGGAGTGTGCTGTGCGTTTGTTGAATGGTATTTACCAATAACTCAAAATTCATATCTAAGAAATAAATTTATTCAATGGAACGTAAGTTTTTATGTAGTAAGGCAGTTTGCTTTTCATTTCATCATCCACACGGTTAAAATCTTCTACATTAAAACTTGGGTTATGATATAGTTCTGTAAACTCTTGTTGGTCTATTATATGTCGCACGCTTGGGTCAGTAATGTAAGCATAAAAGAAATAGCGTAAACCTTGCAAATCGTTAATATTGGAAACATTGTTGGTGCTGATGAACTTTTCAAATTCATCACTCAATAAATCGTCTTTGCCTTTTATTTGGTTGCCAAAATAAATAAGTTCCAACAATTCACGCCAACCAATTTTACGGTCAATTTTTAATGACTTTCGTAATTTTTCCAAATCAAAATATTCTTCGGGTTTGTTCTCGTATTTCTCTTTGGCTCTTGCAGTGGCTACTTCCACATCGCCAGTTTCCATCAATTGCTTTATTTCATCATCGGTTTTTACCTTTTCTTCAAACTGCTGGAAAAACATTCGGTCAACTTTCATTCCTGTAAGGTCAACTTGTTGCTCGTGAAAAGAAAAGATTCTATCATCTTCTTCATACTCGTAACCTTCTCTTTTTGGTTTGATAGTACCATCGTCTACAGGAGGCATGGTATCAGCTTTGTCAAAGTTCACAGGCAATTTTATGACTTGGTCATACTGATATTTTTCTTCAAAGTATTCGCAAGTAGCAAAAAAGTCAAAGAGTTTAAAAGCTGCTTTGTCAATGGAAATATTTTCTACTTCGCCAAGGTCGTTTTTAAATTTATGTTCAAACTTGTGAATACGGGTTCCTCTTCCTTTAATCTGAATAAATTCTGTTGGCGAAAAAATGGGTCGCATTAAACCAAGGTTCAAAATATTGGGGCAATCCCACCCTGTAGTCATCATTCCAACTGTTACGCAAACCCTGGCTTTACTTGTTTTATAAGACTCTAAAATTTCATTGTCTTTGGCAAAATGGCTAAAGCCTAATAATTTGTCGTTGCTAAAATCAATAGTCATTTGCTGACTGTTTTGCACATTGGAAGTTACTTGAACGGCAAAGTCACTTTGATACTTGCCAGGGAAAAACTGGTGTGCATATTCATTGAGCAGTTGAGCCAATTTTGCAGCATGATTTTGTGAAACGGCAAAAACCAAACTCTTTCCAAACTCGCCGTTAATGGGATCTTTCAGTCCGTTTTCTATAAAGGTTTTACAAAATACTCGGTTGGTTTCTTCGCTGAAAAACTTTCGTTCAAAATGATTTTGCTTGTAATTTACTTCTTCTAAAATATCTTCTTGTTCGCTACTGGCAACTGTTACCATAATGCCATAACCTTGTTCCGATAAAAGTTTGGTAGTAACATCCGTTCTTGCATCTACCACTATCGGCTGACGCAAATAGCCATCTTTAGCACCGTCTACAAGCGTATAACGATAAGTCGGCACGCCACTCTCACAACCGAAAGTTGTGTAAGTGTCAAGCAACATTCTTCGTTCCAATTCTCTTGGGTCATCAATGTTATCGGTGTCTAAATGTTTTAAATAGTCTTTTGGTGTAGCGGTTAAACCCAATTTGTAACCTAAGAAATATTCAAACAATGCCCTGCTGTTTCCGCCACCTAGGAGTCGGTGCGATTCATCAGAAATAATTAAATCGAAGTCAGTCGGTGAAAAAAGCGTTTTATATTTGTTGTTCACCATTAACGATTGAATGGTGGTAACTACAATGTCCGCTTTGCGCCAATCGTTCTTTTTCTCTTTGTAAACAACCGTTGTAATGTCGTTTTTCAAATAGTTGGTAAAATCTTTTCTTGCTTGATCTTCCAATTCCAAACGGTCAACTAAAAATAAAATACGTCTTGCATTTCCCGTTCTGTAAAAGAGTTTGATTATAGCAGCAGCAGTCAACGTTTTTCCTGTGCCTGTTGCCATTTCCAACAAGAAACGTTTTTTGCCTTCACTTACCGATTGCTGAACCGCTTTGATTGCCTCAACTTGATAATAGCGAAGAAAACGAAGTTTTAAATTGAAGATTAAATCTTTCTTTTTCTGTTCGTCCTGAAACTCGGGTATTTGTTTGTAGTTAGGAAGTTGAGTTAAAACAACATAGTCGTCATTTACTTGTTCGCTAACTAATTTGCTCGGTTCGGGATTGAATTGGTAATATTGTTTGATGGATTCTAATGTTGGAAACACTTGAATTTGTTCAGGGTTTCCAATTTCAATATTCCATAAATAGTGAAGCGTTCCGTTTGAAAGAATAATGAATTTAACCTTTTGAGATTTGGCATAATTTCTTGCTTGTTCTTTACCAACAAGCGGATTCAAACTTTCTTTCTTTGCCTCTAAAACAAGTATTGGTTTTTGGTTTTCGTCAACCAGCAAAAAGTCAATGAAACCGTTTTTAGAATGTTCAAAGTCCTCACCCAAATCGTCCATTTTGATGGAAGATTCCAATTTAATAGTTGCTTTACCTTTGTCCGTATCAAAGAAGCTCCACCCTGATTCCTCAAGCAGTTTATTAATTTTTATTCTTGCTTTAGCTTCTTTTGACATTTATACAGTTAGTTTCTTATTTCAGTATTAAAGAGCTGTGAAGTTAGTTTTTTAAAGCTAAAAACCATTCTCAAACTGTGTAAAATGTAACTTTCCAACATTTGGGTGTTAGGTTTTGTGCTAGGGTTTTGTGTGTTTGCAATGTGCTAAAAATAGCATTGGTTTTGTTGGCAAAGTCATATTAGTTTGAATTTAAGTATGATGTTGTTTAGGGTGTCGTACGGGCAAGTAGTGTCGATGGTGGGGAATTTTATATTCGTCCGTCCAAAATTGCTGCTTGGCTTTTTGATAAAGTTAAATAAGAAGAACTAAAGTTGGGCTTTATCCGTTATGCCCTGAACCGCAGTTCAGTATAATTACTGCTTTTGATTGCTCTAATGTCTAGCCCCACTAATGGCAAGACCAATTCGGTAGTTTTATTTCTTTTTCCAAGAACAAGAAACCCCGTCTGTAGTTGAATAGGTAAAACTATTGTTTTGTTTGTTGTAAGAAAGAGTTGTTGTCTTGTCATTAAATTTTTCAAAAGTATTCGATGTTGTCTTTATCCAAATATTTTGTTTGCCGTTAATTAATTGTTGAATTACCGTTTCGTTTTTTTCATTTTTTGCAATTGTCAAATTCATTTGGATGTTTCCGCAATTAGAAGTCCAATCTCCATTTATTGTTGTTTCGTTTACAGCGATGTCAAAATTGTCAATACTTTTTAGTGAAAGAAGAAATGTGTTTGTTATTATTGGTTTTACACCTTTTTTTACTTTAAATTCTTTTTCAGCAGTTATGAAGTTTCCTTTTGAAATCGAATATAAAAGTTTGTTATCGTTAGTAATTAATTTTGTTTCTTGTCCTGTCAAATTTATGTTGTCGCCAAATATACCTGTTGAGTTCCTCACACTGGTTTGAGAAAATAATTTGTTTTCTAAAATACTTACGGTTGTTGTACCGTTAGCTTGTTTTGTCAAAGGAACGCTGTAAAAAACATCGTAATCATTTTTATTCTCAGCTTTCACAACTGCTAAATATGTGTCTTTTTTAGAGCCTTCTTCTATTTTTGTCAACTCGTAAGTAACATAAATGCCTTCCTGATTATTTAAGGTCAGCTTGTCTTGAGCTTGCAAACAAGAATAGAAAAAAAGAGAAATTGTCAAGAGATAAAATCTGAATGTCATATAGTTTTGGTTTTAAGTTTCGATTTTTAGGGTGCGTCGGAAAAATTGCGGCTTACAAACAGGTATTGCTCCAGTTGTGGAATTCATTGCTTGTCCTGCCTGTAACTGCTGCCCAATAATGATTGAAAAGTACAAGATAAAAACTAAAAGCCCGACAGAATTCCGTCTGCCGATAACTGCTGCCCAAAGTTAATTTAAAGGGTTTTATTTGTACAGCTCAGGTTTAAATAGTTCAACAGACCTACCGGCAGCAAACCGGTCGGAATATGCAAAGTAAGTACTACTATCTGTCTTGTCTCCCTTTCCTGTACAAAACTCCATATTAGCTTCAATTCTGTTTAGCAATGAAAGTTTATCGGCATTGCTTATTTGAGTATCATTAGTCATCAATAAGTCATGCGACCTGCGATACAATCCAATAGCTTTTTCAAAAGCAAATCGCTCCTGCCAAGAAACGCCTAAGTTATAAGAATGAATAGCATTAAGTTGAGGGGTTGCTTTCATTTTTCTTTCTATAAGAGTTATTTTACTTTCCAAATCTTCCTTTCGTGATTGATATTTAGTTGTGCTCGAGAAAAACACAATCACGATTACTACTAGAATAATTATTACTACTGTCATGCTAATATTTTTAAAAGAGTTACCATTCTTGCCAACTTACTAAAAACATAGTTCCCAACTGATATCTTTCATTGGGTTCTAAAAACAAAATTTTCTTTTCTCTGAATAATATGGACTTTGAATAAATTAAGTCAATAAACAAATTTAAATTCTGCAAGACTTCATCAATAAGGTCTCTATATTGTTCGGTAGATAAATACAACGTACAAAATAAGAACAATGGAAAGTCGCCTTTTGAATAGCTAATTAATTTTTTTATTTGAACTGGACTGAAATCTTGAAGTAAATCATTGGAGTCGTTCGGATTTCCTTTTTGAATGAAACTGGTAATTAATAGTTGATATTGGAAGTCTAAGCTCTTGTCCTTATCTCGTAAAATAATGTTCTTTAAATCTCCGAGTGCATACATTGTAATTGAAGCTGGTCCGTCATGATGTGACGCTAACAAATCCCATGCATTGGTGTCATATTTAGATTTAATAAGACTGGTTTGTGCTTTAGTTTGTTCTTCAAAATCTCGATTTCTAATGTCCGTATTTTTAGTGTTGTTTTTAAAAAGTAAGTAAAGGACAAACACAATTGCCAAAATAATAAGAATCGTTTCCATTCGTAATTAGATTTAATGTTTAATCTTTCATTTATAGAAGTGGTGTCAGCAAAATTGCCCACAACGTATTTATTTGCACTAAAATACGCTACTTATTTCTTGCAACTATTTTTTAAAACATTTGTTTTTATTGATTTATCAAAAAAGCTCGGAAATATTGGAGTAGCGTCAATACAACTTATTTTATTATCAACATTTTTTCGTTAAGCGCATATTTACATTCCAAATCTGTTCAATAACTCTGTTCTTCTGGTTTGTATTTTATTTCTTTCACCTTTTCCCTCCGCCCAAGGCTTCGCCCTCCTCAGTCACAGTCTGAACAGTCTTATCTTGTACGCCTTGTTGACGAAATGAAGATAGGTATTGGGTTTATATACTTAATAATTATTTTAATTATTTTTTTTGTATTAGGTAGTTTTTTTACCGCAGAGAAAAGAGGTAAGGGAGAGTTGCCGCAGAGGGTATTTTTGTGCTTGCTCCCTATTTGTTGGGAAGCTTGTTGCTGCAATGCCCTGCATTTTGTGGATATAAAAAAACGGCTCCCAAAACCGGAAGCCGCTTTTAAAAAAATATTTCCTTAGTTACTTTATTTCTCTCTGCATCGCATTTCCTTGTCCGTTTGCAGCACCACGACCGCCGCCGGCTCTGGCTTTAAACAATTGGAATTTGGATGGCTCTTCTGCTATATTCCAAGATTGATTTTTCTCGTTTATATCGGCAGTCTCCCGCATAGGATCTAATTTTATAGAAGCTACTTCTTTCAATTTCATAAAAGTTTTTACCACTTTGTTTTCGTTCTTGCGCCAGATTTGTACGGGTATGCGATCTACTTCTTTGCTACCATCTTTAAATGTCCACTCTATAATGATTGGCATTACCAAACCACCCTTGTTGCTAAAAGTAAGTTCATACATTGTTTTGCCTCCTGCTATGGCTAGTTTTTGTTCGGTGGTAAATGTATCGGCAGCTGCAGCTGGTCTTGTAATGGTAAATGGCGTGCTGTCTACTTGCGCAAGTCCACGACTGTACCTCCAATAAAAATCACGCAAGCTCATATCTGCATCGGTTGCAAACACAATATTTTTATCTGCCTTGTTTCTTATTTTGGAAATGTCTTCAAAATTATTTTGAAGTGGTTTGGCTACAGGAAATGTAGTAGAACCACCAGCTCTTGCAGGCGTATTTATTTCTGTACTTAGGTTAGCCCATTTTACGGTGTCCAATGAAATATCTACAGGGTCGGTATTGTAAAACCAGCCTCTCCAAAACCAATCCAGGTCTTCGGCACTTGCATCTTCCATGGTTCTAAACAAGTCTGCTGGGGTAGGGTGTTTAAATGCCCAGCGTTTTGCATATTCTTTAAAGGCATAATCAAAACTTTCTCTGCCCATGATCGTCTCTCTCAACATATTTAAACCGGTACAAGGCTTGCTGTATGCATTTGCACCAAATTGAATAATGTTTTCGCTATTGGTCATAATAGGCTCCAATTGGTCTTTTGGCAATTTCATATAGTCGGTGATCTTATAAGCAGGGCCACGGCTGCTTGGGAACTTGTTGTCCCATAGTTCTTCGGTAAGGTACTCTACAAAAGTCTTCAGCCCTTCATCCATCCAGCTCCACTGGCGCTCATCGCTGTTGATGATCATCGGGAAAAAGTTGTGCCCTACTTCATGTATTACTACACCAAGCATACCATTTTTTGTGCCCTCGCTGTAGGTGCCATCTTTTTCGGTACGCCCAAAATTGAAACAGATCATTGGATACTCCATACCATTGGCTGCTTCTATACTTTGTGCAACAGGGTAGGGATATGGTATCGTAAATTTAGAGTAGCTTTTGATGGTATGTGCTACGGCCTTGGTACTGTATTTTCTGTACAACGCATAAGCTTCTTTTGCATACGCACTCATGCACATAATTTTCTTTCCTTCTACATAGGCAGGCATGGCATCCCACACAAATTTGCGGCTGCTACCCCATGCAAAGTCACGCACCATATCGGCTTTAAAAATCCAGGTTTTCTTTTGGGTAGATTTACTTTTCTCTCTGGCTTTTGCTTCATCCAAGGTAACTACTTCTGTTACATCTTTTGCGTTTTGTGCGGTTTGCCACCTGGCGTATTGCGCAGGCGTAAGCACGGCTTGGTAGTTCTGACACTCACCTGTGCCCATTACCACATGGTCTGCAGGCACCGTCATGGCTACTTTATAATTTCCAAAAGTAAGGGTAAACTCCCCGGTGCCGGCAAATTGGTGGTTTTGCCAGCCTTGATAATCGCTGTACACACACAAGCGGGGAAACCATTGGGTCATGGTAAATAAATCATTGCCATCTTCCGGAAAATTCTCATAACCACCACGGCCGCCATATTTGGTACGCTCTATGATATTGTAATTCCACTCTATTTTAAATACAAATTGTTGCCCTGGTTTTAAAACCTGCGGCATTTCTACCCGCATCATCGTTTTATTGATGGTATATTTTAGTGGAGCGCCAAGTGCGTTGGTTACTTTGGTAATATTATCACCATATTCTTTGTCTAGTTTACCGCCCGATGTCATACTGTTTACATCTTGCTCGGTTACCATTTTGGGCATCGTGCTGCTACTTTGGTAGCCTGAGTTGTTTACAGAACTGTGTTGGTTCTCGTCTAACTGCAACCACAAATAGGTTAGGTTATCGGGAGAGTTGTTAAAGTAGGTAAGGGTTTCTTTTCCTATGAGTTTTCTGTTGGGCTCATCAAGCTCGCACACAATATCGTAATCGCAGCGTTGTTGCCAATATTTGGGGCCTGGGGCGCCACTGGCAGTGCGGTATTCATTTGGGGTAGGTAGTATGGTCCCCAATTGTTCAAAACGATTGCCATGGTTGCTACCGGGGTTGTTTCTAATATCTTGCGCTTGGCAATTAAAAATAGCGACCGATAGTAAAATAAAGAAGAAAATTTTTTTCATTGTGGTTTGTTTTCTTATAAATGCTGTTTGTTTGAAAGTGGTAAAGATAAATTTTTACGGAATTCTATCCATGGCAAAAATTACCGCCCATGTAAAAGTTATAACGCTAATGATGTAAATCCACCATTTTTGAGGGAGCTTGGCCAGCGTTACAACGAAGTAACTTATTATCAAAATTATTGATACCACTATTATTTGGCCTGCCTCCAAGCCTACATTAAACCCAAACAAACTCCAGCCAATGGTTTGGTCTTTGGCTAGCATAAATCGGATGGTATTGGCAAAACCAAGGCCATGTATAAGTCCAAAAAAAAGTGCAAAGAAATAGTTTAGGTTAACAGATTTGCTAATGGCATTGGCTTGTATAAAATTAAAAATGGATGTGATGATAATGGTACAGGGTATGAGGAATTCTACCCATTTGTCGTTTATGCGAATGATATTAAATACACTCAATGCCAAAGTAAGGGAATGGCCAATGGTAAAAGCGGTAACGAGTATCAACAGTTTTTTCCAATCTTTTAATAAGTAAATGGCAGCAAGTGCCAAGATAAAAAGCAAATGGTCTGCAGCATCTATACTAATAATATGTTCCCAGCCAATTTTAAAATAAAATGCTAAATCATTCATGCTTTTGCTATGCTTTGATAGATTGCTGTAAGTTTGCTGTTGTAATTTTCAAATATATCGTTTAACATCAATTATAAAAAGCAATGCAAGGTTTTTTACACAAGTGGTTATTGGTTGGTTTGGTTTGGTTATCGTTGGGCGCTACTACCAAGCACCATCCACTGTTTATAAGTGTTACAGAAATAGAACACAATGCAAAAGAAAAATCTTTGGAAGTAAGTTGTAAGATATTTACAGATGATTTTGAAAAAACACTGCGGGCAGCATACAATACAAAAATAGATTTATTGGATGCCAAGGTAAAACCAGCCATGGATAAGTTGGTAAATGATTATGTACAAAAGCATTTACAAATTTCTGTAGATAGCAAACCTGTACAATTAAAATTTATTGGCTACGAAAGAATAGAGGAAGCCATTTATAGTTATTATGAAGCGGCTAATATTACATCCGTAAAAAAAATAGCCATCATGGATAATATTTTGTACGATTATAAAGAACAGCAAATGGGTTTTTTGCATGTTACAGTAGGCGGTAAGCGGCAGAGTACAAAACTGGCAAATCCGGAGAAGAATGTGGCAATGGAATTTAAATAGATTTAGTAATCTAGTATTGCCAAAAGTAAATTTCTTTAATGGTTGCAAAATAACTGCTTAGATGACCCTTATCTGTTGTATCTATTCTGCCTTTTAGGGTAACTAGTTTACCATTTATTTTGTCGAAGTCCAAGTTGTCTATTTTTAATGCTTCATTAGGTTCTAGCCAAAAGCCATCTGCTTCGCCTGTAAATATATTTTTATTGGTATAAATCGCAAATTCCTCAAATGCTGAATGAAAACGCCCCTTTGTTTCTATGTAGCGGCCGTGATATGATTTGTAGTTTTTTGCAAGTTCGGAAATCGAAATTTTTGTTGGGTTGATACTAGTGTCCAAATCCACAATTCTAAAAGTCTTATTAGGGGTTGTTTTGCAAGAAAAAATAACGAGCGTTAAAATAAAAATGATGAAAACTTGAATTAAATTAGAACTCCTCATTTGAATTATTTAACAGATACCTATTATGTGTAAATAAAGGAAAAAGAAAAATAAAATAGTTGCATTTATCACTAACCAAAAGTCCCCATTGGGGGATTTAGGGGGCCGTCTTACTCCTCCATCATCTCCTTCAACTCTTCCGAAATGCTAACCAAAATTTTGTCAATTCTTTGCCCATCCATATCTATAATTTCGAAAGTAAAATCTTTCCAAATAAATTTTTCGCCGGTTTTAGGAATATGTTCCAGCTCATGCAAAACAAATCCTGCAAGTGTATCAAATTCATGCTCGCCTTCGTTCATCCATTCTGCCTTTTCGTAGTAACTTAAAAAATCGTAAAAATGTATTTGTGCATCTACTAAATATGTACCATCGTCTCTTTTGGTAATTCCATATTCCTCTTGTCCCGTTTGTGGTACATCACCAATGATGGCTTCCAAAATATCATTGAGGGTTATCATCCCTTCTAGCGTACCATATTCGTTTACAATAAACGCAGAATGTATTTTAGTACCCTTAAACTTTTCTAATAATTGGTAAGCAGAATTATTTTCGGGAACAAACAATGCAGGTTTTACAATATCGGCCAAAGGCTTGGTGGGATCGGCTTTTAGCAAATCTTTTACATACACAATGCCTTTGATATTGTCCACTGTATCTTCACATACAGGAAAAGTACTAAAGATAATTTCTTCCGATTTGTTCTTTACATCGTTCACGGTATCCTTCATATCGTACCATACAATATCTGTACGATGTGTCATAAGCGATGTAATATTTCTATCGCCCAAATGAAAAACCCTTTCTATAATTTCTTTCTCATCTTCTTCAATAGATCCATACTCGCTCCCTTCCGAAATCATGGCTTTTATTTCTTCTTCTGTAACCGCACTGTCGGCAGGTTTTTTTATGTTGAATATTTTAAAAATACCATTCGTTATTCCAGATAAAAACCAAACCAACGGATGAACCATGGTAGATAAGAAATTCATCGGAATAGCCACGGCACGGGCAATTTTTTCTGCACGCAATAACCCTATTTTTTTGGGTACCAATTCGCCAAAAATGATGGTAAGAAATGTAACGGCCAATACTACAATAATGGTCGCAATACTTTCTGCATATCTTGCAGTAAGGGTATATTTTTCTAATGTGGGTGCCAGCATTTTGCTAAACTTATCTTCGGCAAATACACCGACAAGGATAGAGATAAGCGTAATACCAATGGTGGCAGTACTCAAAAACTTTTCAGGATTATTGGCTAATTCCAAAGCTGCTTTGGCTTTTTCATCGCCTTTGGCAGCCAAGGCTTCTAAACGCCCTTTGCGGGCACTTACCAA
>JANMGS010000771.1:0-1835 GCA_031374745.1 Ferruginibacter sp.
CCTGACAGACGTCGACATGCCCGGTGAGATGGACGGGATACGGTTGGCTCAGTACGTCCGCCATCGCTGGCCGCCTATTCAGCTGATCGTAGTCTCTGGCAAGGGCGGGCTAGACCTCGATACCCTGCCCATGGGCGCAGAGACGCCCTACTAAAATAAGTACAGGTGGGCAGTAGTACCCCACAGTGTAGCGGAGCGGAACGAGGAGCCTGCCTGACGGCATAGGCAGGTACTACAGACAGCCCATTATAAATGCTCAGTATCGATATTCTGCCCACCGCCGAAAAATTATACACTGCTAATTGCAAATTGCCTACTGCCTTCTGCCAACTGCTCACTCCCCATCAAAATCACTCATCAACTCCCGCTCTATCTCCTCCATTTGCACAATATCCCAAGCCTCACTTTCGGTAGGCGTTATATTCATAATGTCTATAAGTTCTTCTTTTTCAAAAATGGCTTCTACTGTAGGCTGCATTTCGCAAATAACAAAAGAATGGTTTTGTTCATAAAACTGTTGCTGAACATTGGCCAAACAATGAGCAGCTTCGGGAGCTATTTCTGAAACTTCCGTAAGTTTTAGCACAAGGTGTGGGATACTAGAACTGGCATAATCTGCAAGTTTTTGTAAATCTTCTGTCATATTAGCAGTAATAACTGCATCATTCGGCGTAATTACGGTAAATTTCTCTTTGGTATCTGTTTTGACGTTCATTGTGTGCATTTAAAGTTCTAAGATATAAAATATAAAGAGAATTTAATGTTGTTTAAGTAATTCTATTTGATGTTCTAATAAAATATCTTTTACACATTTCAACATTTATACTTTTTTTATAAACTAATAGCTCTTTTTTTTCGTTAACATTGTACAAGCAAAATTCAATAGAATGGATAATAATTTTTCAACACAGGTAAAAGAGATAATTTCTTACAGCAGGGAAGAGGCATTGAGACTCGGAAACGACTTTATCGGTACCGAGCATTTGGTGCTTGGCCTCATAAGAGATGGCGAAAATACAGCAATCAAGATTTTAAAAGCGCTCAATGTAGATATGTATGAGTTGCGAAAAGAAATTGAACTGGCTGTAAAAGATAAAACAGGAAAAAATATTGCAAACATTAATTCATTGCCTCTTACCAAGCAAGCCGAAAAAGTAATTCGCATTACTGTATTGGAAGCCAAAGCCGTTAAGAGTGTAAATGTAGAAAGTGAGCATTTGATGCTGTCTATCTTAAAAAACAAAGAAAATATTGCAACACAAATTATAAATCAATTTGACGTGGACTACGATTTATTTAAAACCGAGCTAGGTTTTGTAGCATCTGACCTGCCTCGAGCAGAGTTTAATGATGAAGATGACTTTGATGATGACAGTAAAAAGTTTGGTGCTCAAAAGCCGAACAAACCTGGTGCAGCCAATTTGCCCAAAACAAAAACGCCTGTACTAGACAATTTTGGAAGAGACATTACCCGCATGGCAGAAAATGGTTCTTTGGATCCTATTGTAGGAAGAGAGACAGAGATAGAAAGGGTATCGCAAATATTATCTCGTCGAAAAAAGAACAACCCTATACTTATTGGAGAACCTGGTGTGGGAAAAACCGCTATAGTAGAAGGATTGGCATTGCGTATTGTACAAAGAAAAGTGAGCCGTGTTTTGTTTGATAAAAGAGTGGTTAGTTTAGATCTGGCAGCGCTGGTAGCTGGTACAAAATACCGTGGCCAGTTTGAAGAAAGAATGAAAGCCATTATGAACGAGTTGGAAAAGAACAGGGATGTTATTTTATTTATAGATGAAATACATACCATCGTAGGTGCAGGTGGCGCAAGTGGT
>JANMGS010000549.1:0-9794 GCA_031374745.1 Ferruginibacter sp.
AACAGAAGGGACTGAAACCGCCATCCTTACCATTAGCAATGCTTCTGCAGGTATTACCTTGGGAACCACTCTGGTACAAAACGTTGCAATAACTGATAATATTTGCCAACCCTTAATCCGTAAATCAACTTCTACAAGTTCAAATGGTGCCGAAATTTCTGCTTTCGATTCTGCTTCAAAAAGAATTTACACAGTAGCGGGACTTGTGATGGAATATTATACTTTGAGTAATGCAGGCATTTTGTCTGCCCCAAGTATATTAAGTTTTGGTTTTACCTCTCCCGGTAATTCTATCTTACCAAATTCGGTAGCTATACGAAACGGTATTGTGGCCGTTAGTTATGCAATTGTAGATGCTAATAACGCTCAGCAAATTGGGAAAGTTGCATTTTACAACGCCGCTACCGGTGCTTATATAAACGATGTAAATGTGGGGTATTTACCCGATATGGTAACATTTACACCCGATGGTACAAAGGTATTAACAGCTAACGAAGGCGAACCAAATAGTTACGGACAAGGAACTTCTTTTGATCCTGAAGGTTCAATTTCTATCATTGATATATCTGGCGGTGTAGCTGCTGCAACAGTTCAAACAGCAGGATTTACCTCTTTTAACAGCCAAATTAACAGCTTACGTGCAGCAGGTGTTCGCATTTATGGCCCCGGTGCTACTGTGGCAATGGATCTTGAACCTGAGTACATTACATTTTCCGCAGATGGTACACAAGCAATTGTAACCCTTCAAGAAAATAATGCAATTGCGCAAGTAGATATAGCGACTGCAACTGTTACCAATATTTATCCGTTAGGTTATAAAAACCACAACATTACAGGAAATGGTTTTGATGCTAGCGATCAAGACGGCCCTTCAATTAATATTCAACAATGGCCTGTGCTTGGTATGTACCAACCAGATGGTATAGCTAGCTTTAATGTAGGCGGTGTACAATATTACATTACAGCAAACGAAGGCGATTCAAGAGCTTACACAGGATTTAATGAAGAAGCAAGAGTAAGTACACTAACGCTTGACCCAATAGCATATCCTACAGGAGCCACCTTAAAACTGAATCAAAATCTGGGTCGTTTACAACTTACAAATGCAACCGGAGATATAGGTAACGATGGTGATATAGACCAACTATATGCTTTAGGTGCAAGATCTTTCAGTATTTGGAATAGTTCATTCGGCCAGGTGTATGACAGTGGTGATCAACTTGAGCAGATTACAGCTGCACAAAACCCAAGAGGTTTTAATGGCGACCCAAGTGCACCAAATACACCTTTGTTTGATACACGAAGCGATAACAAAGGTCCCGAACCAGAATCAGTAACCACAGGTGTTGTAAATGGAGTATTATATGCCTTCGTAAATAGCGAACGTACAGGAGATATTTTTGTTTACGATATTACTAATCCTACTGCTCCCGTTTTTAAACAATACATAGACAATCCAGAAGATAGGCAAGTGGAAGGTGTACTTTTTGTACCTGCAATTCAAAGCCCTACAGGAAACGCACTTATTATTGTTAGTGCAGAGTTAAGCAGAACAGTAACCGTATATGAGTTTAGCAATATTGCACAGAGTTTGGTTGCTACAAACACAACTCAAACTACTATACAAACCGCTACAACAACTTATGGAGATTGCGCAGGTTTAATTGCTAAAGTAAATCAAAGTGGAGCAAACCCAATCACAGGTTCTGTAACTTCTAGCGTGTGGATAGAGACTTCTGTTCCTTCAAGTGCGGGACAACCATTTGTACAACGCCATTATGAAATTACACCAACATCGGGAGCGTCTACAGCCACAGGCAGGGTAACACTTTATTTTACACAAGCAGAGTTTAATAATTTTAACAATGATCCTGCAAGTACACAAGATTTACCTACTGGTCCATCAGATGTCACGGGTATAAGCAACCTTAGGGTATTAAAATATCCTGGTACAAGTGGTGATGGCTCTGGATTACCTGCTTCTTATACAGGAGCACCATCGGGTATAGACCCAGCTGATGCTGATATAATTTGGAATACAACAGCTAGCCGCTGGGAGGTGAGTTTTGATGTAACTGGTTTTAGTGGTTTCTTTGTACAAACAAATCTTACCATATTACCTGTTCGTTGGTTAAGTGTTGTTGGAAATTTAAATACGCAAAAACAAGCCGTAATAAGCTGGAAAGTTCAAGAAACTAACGCCGCCAGTTACAGGATTGAAAAAAGTATAGATGGAAGAATATTTGTTGCAATTGGCAATACAACTAGCCTAAGTGATGGGGAAAATAATTACCAATTTACAGAGGAAACAGCTTTGCAAAACACTTCATATTATAGAATAAAACAAATAGATAGAGATGGTAGATATTCATATTCTTCCATTATCAAATTATCAAACCTATCAAATAATCAATTAACTATTTTTCCTAATCCTGTAAAAGATTTCGTTACCATTTCTGTTGGTGCTAGTTCGTTAAACAGCAAAGCACAGTTGACTGATATTAGCGGTCAGGTTTTACAATCTTTTATTATAAAGGCATCATCATTTACAGTAGATATGTCAGGCTATTCAAGTGGAGTTTATTTACTTAAATTAGGAGATGGGCAAACGGGGAAGATTCTAAAGAAATAATGATTTTACTTAGGGGTAATTTTAATAGCCGCTTTACTTGATTGTAAGGCGGTTTTTTGTATTTGTTTACTTTGCATACCTAAACTCAAAAAAACTCAACTGTATAATTTGTACATTCGCCATACAAACATTGTACAATTATAAATGACAATACAACAATACGTTGACAACTTAAACCAACGATACAAACTTGGAAATGCAACGGAGCATACATTTCGTGGCGACTTGCAAACATTGATAGAAAGTTTGCTGCCAGATATACAAGCTACCAACGAACCAAAAAGACAATCTTGTGGCGCACCCGATTATATTCTTACACGAAAGGAAGTACCCATAGGATTTATAGAAGCAAAAGATATTGGAGATACAGACCTTGCAGGCTTAAAGAAAACAGGCAACAAAGAACAATTTGACAGATACAAAGCATCGCTCAATAATTTATTTTTTACAGACTACTTAGATTTTCATTTGTACAGAGATGGACAATTTATTACAAAAATTGCCATTGCAGAAATTACTGACAAAGGAATAACGGCGCTGCCCCAAAACTTTGCAGCATTTGAAAACCTTCTAAAAGATTTTTGTAGCCACATAAGCCAAACCATAAAAAGCTCAAAAAAATTAGCAGAGATGATGGCAGGCAAAGCACGCCTACTTTCAGATGTTATAGAGAAAGCACTTACAAGCGACGAAACAAACAAAGAAGATAGTACGCTTAAAGATCAAATGAATGCCTTTAGGCAAATACTCATACACGATATTACGCCCAAAGGATTTGCTGATGTGTATGCTCAAACAATTGCTTACGGAATGTTTGCGGCTCGTTTGCACGACCCAACTTTACCAACCTTTAGCCGACAAGAAGCCGCTGAACTCATACCAAAAAGCAATCCATTTTTACGCAAACTGTTTGGCTACATTGCAGGACCAGATATTGACGACCGTATTAAATGGATTGTAGATAGTTTAGTAGAAATATTTTTGGCTTGCAATGTTGAAGAAATTTTAAAAAACTATGGTAAGTCAACAAAAATGGAAGACCCAATCATCCATTTTTACGAAACATTTTTGAGTGAGTACGACCCGAAATTGCGAAAGGCTCGTGGCGTTTGGTACACACCTGCACCAGTTGTAAATTTTATAGTTAGAGCAGTTGATGATATTTTAAAAACCGAATTTGATTTACCCAACGGACTTGCTGACAATAGCAAAACAAAAATAAAAATAAACCTACAAGGCAAGCAAGTGGAACAAGAAGTTCACAAAGTACAAATACTTGACCCAGCCACAGGAACAGGAACTTTTTTGGCTGAAGTAGTAAAACATATTCATAAAAAGTTTGAAGGACAGCAAGGCATTTGGAGCAAGTATGTAGAAACTCATTTGTTGCCACGTTTGAACGGTTTTGAGTTGCTAATGGCAAGTTACGCAATGGCACATTTGCAATTAGATTTACTACTTACCGAAACAGGCTACAAACCAACAACCGACCAACGATTTAGAGTTTACCTAACTAACAGTTTGGAAGAAAGCCACCCCGACACAGGAACTTTATTTGCCAATTGGTTAAGCACAGAAGCCAACGAAGCCAATCATATAAAACGTGATACTCCCGTAATGTGTGTTATTGGAAATCCGCCTTACAGCGGAGAAAGTTCTAATAAAGGCGAATGGATTTCAAGCTTAATGGAGGACTACAAAAAAGAACCAGGAGGAAAAGAAAAATTAAAGGAAAAAAATTCAAAGGCAATAAATGCAGATGAATATAAATTTATCAGATACGGACAACATTTTATTGAGAAAAATGGAAGTGGAGTATTAGCTTTTATTAATCCACATACTTTTTTAGAAACTCCTATTTGTAGAGGTATGCGTTGGAATTTACTCAACACTTTTGATAAAATTTACACAATAGACCTACACGGAAATAGCACTAAAAAAGAAATATCACCTGATGGAAGTGTTGATACAAATGTGTTTGACATTATGCAAGGCGTTTCAATAAATATATTCGTAAAAACAGGGAAGAAAAAAAACAACGAATTAGGGAAAGTTTTTCATTTCGATTTATTTGGAAAAAGAGAATTGAAATATGATTTTCTTGTTGACAACAATATTAAAAGTGTTGGTTATAAAGAAATTCAAGTAACCGCACCAAACTACTATTTTGTACCTAAAAACTTTGATGAAGAAAAAGACTATTCTAAAGGCTTTGAATTGATTAACCTAATGCCATTTAAGACAAGTGGAATTAAAACTCACGATGATATAAACCTTGTATCTGATAATAAACTTCAATTAGAAAAAAATCTAATTGAACTTCATCAGCGGTTTGACAGCTCTAAAGTTTGTCAATATTCTTATCGCCCTTTTGATAATGGTTTTATCTACTATGACACAAAATTATTAGGACGAGCAAGAGAGAAAACGATGTATCATTTAAAAAATGAAAACATTGGACTAATTTTAGTTGCTCATCCACAAGCAGCTAACTTAAACTATTTCGACTGCGTTTATATTACAAATTGCTTCACAGATACAAATATGTTTAGACGTGGTGGCCCTTCTACATTTCCTTTATATCTTTATCCTGCAACCAACGGACAACAAACCATCGGAAAAACAACTGAAAGAAGCCCAAACCTAAACACAGAAATTGTAAAGCAAATAGCAAAAAAAGTAGGCTTAACTTTTACCAATGAAAAGGAAAAAACCAAAGACACCTTTGCACCAATCGACATTTTAGATTACATCTATGCAGTACTACATTCACCAGCGTTCCGTGAGAAATACAAAGAATTTTTAAAAATTGATTTTCCAAGAGTGCCATATCCAAAGGATAAAGACACGTTTTGGCAATTGGTAAAATTAGGTGGAGAAATACGCCAAATTCATTTATTGGAAAGCCCCGTAGTAGAAAAATTTATTACACAATACCCTGTTGATGGAGATAATGTGGTTTCTAAAATAAGGTTTGAAATGTACATTTATACAGCAGAATTACCTGATGAGAATGGGAATTTAAAATACCCTGATTATTTAGGTTCAGTCTTTATAAACGAAACTCAATGTTTTAATGATGTACCAATATCCGCTTGGGAATTTTATATTGGTGGTTACCAACCAGCACAAAAATGGCTAAAAGATCGCAAAGGCCGTAAGCTAGAGTTTGACGATATTTTACACTATCAAAAAATAATAGTTGCGTTAACGGAAACAGATAGATTGATGAAGGAGATTGATAAAATTGAAATTAAGTAAAATGAAAAAATTACTTTCGTTAGGCTTGGATGGTGGAGGTTTTGACATATATCTTCTCCCCAATAACACAGTAGTAGAAACCGGTAGTAGCGGAGGTATTTTAGATAAAAATGAAGACCCTATAAAAAGTTGGGAACACCAATTTGATACTTGGGAGCTTTGGTGGCAAAACTTTACCAAAACGCATGGCAACCATTGGATTTGGTTTAGCCCACTATTTATTGATGTAACTGTAAAAGAATTTGTACAACAAAAAGTAAATGAATATGATTGTACCGAATTAGGCAATGACTTTTATAAAGATAATTGGAACAATTTTTTGAACTATGAAATGAACAGAAAACGGGGTGTCTAAATATAGTGAAAAAACAAAAAATTACACAATGTAATACTATGAAAATTGCAACTTGGAATTTAGAAAGACCAAAAATAAATGGAAAGAAAACACCTGCTATTATTGAAGCTTTAAAAAAGATTAATGCTGACATCTTTTTTTACCGGTTGGTGTCCCCACCATAACTGTTCGGAAGATTTATGGTGATTTTCCATAGAGCATTTGTCTTGCTTTTTTTGGGTTGCCACCACACATTATTACAATATCATAGATCAAATTGGTTTCAATTTCTGATGCAAATTTTCTCTTAACCATTTTAAATCCTGTAAGCTTTTCTTGTTTTTTGTATTGTAGCAGAACTAAAGCAGTAATCATTGTGGCATACAGTATTACTTTTATTCCATTTTCATTTCTGCTTATTAAATGACTAAAATTTAGTTGTTGTTTTATAAATTTAAAAAAAAATTCTATATCCCATCTGGATTTATAAATATCTGTTATTTGCATAGCAGTTGTTTCTTCTATATTCGTTACAAAACTGATGGGCTCACCATCAGAGAGTTTTATCGCTTTGATAAGCCTTGTTAGATGCTTACTTTTTTTTACCTCCTTCGGCATACAAGTAAACCCAATTATCGGTTATTATTTTTAATGTATTTGTAGTAACTTCTTCTTCAGGTTTGTTCACCTTACTTATGGTATGTTTTGCATTAGGTGCAATCCTCGATACAAAATTTATTTTATTATCTGTGAACAAATCGTAATTAGCCCTTGATGTTATTCCCCTATCAAAAACAGCAATTTTTGTATTTTCTTTTTCATAATGAGCAATAATACTTTTCCTTAAGGCTATATTTTCACTATTCTCTGCTTGTTCTTTATAAAAAAATACGGCTTCGGGAATAGAACTGTAGCCTATTGTAAACTTTAGTTGTCGAAGATTTTCGCAATCGGTACCCTTTAAATTAAAACCAACAGATAACAATTTTGTGCATAATGTAACGATAGTTGAATCAAAGCGAATAATTTTATCGGTATCATAGGCAGATGATTTTTTGTAGGCTTTTACAAAGCAATCATATATTTTTTCAAAAAATATATAATTGATTACTGACAGACGTTCGCTTATGGAACTATGACTAATAGTTGTGCCTCCATTTGAAAAATTTGCAAAAGATTTAAAAACACTGGTTTCTATTGCACTTTTCATCCCCCTTAGGCTAGTTTCCTTTTCTGTGAGCAAACAATAAATAAGCAACTTAAAAACAAGCTCACCCTGAAGCTGCTTAGAAAATTTATTTACTTCAGTATCTATTGCTAGTTTCTCTAATAATCTATCCGGCACTACTTTACTAAAAAAAGTGATTTTATTCATTTGTTTTTACAAAGAAAAAACTCTTCTATATCTTATTTAATGACTATTTCTCTACAGACCTTAATAACTAATAAATCTTCCGAACAGTTATGGTGACAACACCAACCGATAAATAAAGCTAAAAACCATCGCATCATTTCTGCGCTAGAGAGACCACAATTCATATAGAATATGAAAATGTCTTAAAAGTAAATTTTCATTCCAAGTGATTGATATAATAACCTAAAAAGATAATCTCAATCTACTTTTAATACTTGCCTTTTAAACTCTTTTAAAATAGCAAGTAATATTTTATTTTTCACTTTTGTATTTGACTCATTTGTAACTAAAGCATAAATACCTTTTGATTTTTCATTATAAATTACATCAATTTGATTTAGTAAAATATCTCCTTGATGACCAATGTATGGAATTTCAAGTTGCCTAGTTCTTATAATACCTAACCCCATTTCGTCACCGTACTCATTCATTGGTATAAATTGTAACATCAATTTTAAAGTAGAATCTTTTAATAATTTCTTATCAATTAATAGTCCTTTAAAAAAGCTGGTAAGGTCGGTTAAAGTAGATGTAATATTACCTGAACCCTGACAAATATTATTATATTGAAGAAAGTTAAACTTGTTAATCTCATTGCCATAGTCATCAAAACCATTCATTAAACCATTTATACTATTAGACAAGTATGGCATAGTGCTTTTTAATTGCAAAGGCTCAAGTATTGTAAGCCTAATAGCTTCGTTATAGGGCATATCCATTATCTCTTGAATAATTTGCGCCAATAAAAAATAGTTGGTATTACTATAGCTACATTTTTCACCAGGTTTAAATTCACTTTTGCTTATAAGCTTTGTTAAAATGAATTCAGTAGAAAAACTCAAACTAGGATCAATAAAAGACATTTCCCCAAAAGAAGCATCAGGATTACGCTTATCCAATACGGTATCTGCAAAATCAGCTATACCAGAAGTATGTTGCAATAAGTTATTAACGGTAATTTTCTGAGAAATATTCTTGTTTAACCTTTTCGAAAATCCAAAACTAGATAACGGAGTATTTAATTGTAATTTATTTTGTTCTAGTAATTTTAAAATTACTACAGAAGTAAACATTTTGGAAACACTTCCAATAAAAAAAGGGGTATTCTTATCGTATTTAATACTTGGAGAAAAATTATTTATTGCAGAAAATTTTTCTTCGCCACTATTAGTAATTAACACCAAAGTTGTTGACTTACTACATTGCGATTTAAGTTTGTCAAGAACTATTTGTAAACTATCTTGAGCAAAAATTTTAGTAGATAAAAAAACAAAAAAAATTAGTAGTTGTTTATTTTTTTTCATTTGAAATGTTTAAAAATGGATAATAATATGCAGTCAAATTTAAAATAACCATAATTAATGAAAAAGTAGTAAGTCCAAGAAATAAAGCAATTAAAGCATGCATTATGATTATAGAAATTAACCAAAAATTTCTTGTAAATTTTAAATTTATAAATATTGGATAAAGAAGCTCAAAAATGATTGTTAGCCAACCAGTAATAAAAAAGAATGGTGTTCTATACAATTTCTTAAAATCAAATAAGTTAGTCACATTATATTCTGTTAGCACTCTCCACATAGACTCGCCGTTTCTCCAATTATATCCAAGCAATTTATCAAAACCAGCAAAAAAATACATTATACAAACGTGTGTTTTGATGATTGCTAATGACTGCTTTTCATTAAAAATATAAAACTTTTTTGTTTTAAATTTTTTATCAATTGAAAACTCTAGATTAGTCGGAAAAATAAAAATATAGAAAAAGCATAGAGTTGTAAAATAATCATATCCTGATTGAATTTCAGGATATGATTTTGTAATTAAAAGCTGAAAAAAAATACAAAAGATGGTACTCATTTTAGTAAGAAACCCTAAAATAACTAAAATTAAACTTATACAATATATTAATATAATCGAACGTACATAAAGTAAATAAGATGCTGATAAATTGAATTTTAATTTTAAAAAATTATAAAAGTCCAATAATGATAAACTATTTTTATCGGTAGATGCATTTACAATATCTGTTTTAATTAATTCACTATTAGAATAAAAAGTATCAAAATCATTCCAAAAACTAAATAATTCTACAAAACAAAGTAATGGAATTGAAATCCTAAAAAACGTTAGCCAAGTACGGTTAACTTTTA
>JANMGS010000791.1:0-2623 GCA_031374745.1 Ferruginibacter sp.
TGAAAAGAAAAATGAAATACTGAAGCTCGAAGAATTGACTGGATCGAAAGAATTGGCCATCGAAGGAAAAGCGATGAAGCACTGTGTAAGTTCTTATTCTTTTTATTGTTCAAAAGGTCGTACTGCTATTTTTTCTGTTCGAAAATACACAGGAGGCATATTGTTAGATGTGTTGGCAACAATAGAAGTGAATATTTCATTAAAAAGAGTAGTGCAGGCAAAGGCCAAAATGAATAAGCCTATTAGCAACGAAGTAATAAAGCTGATTGAAATATGGAATGCAAAGGAAGGATTGGGAATTGGTGCGTATTTGTAAACATTTTATAAAGTATTATTCCGTTAAGGAATAGTTCTCATACATCAATCTTGCTTTTCTTTTTATTTGACGACGCAAATTATTGGGTGAAATGATTTTTATACCATCACCAAATCCAAGCAATTCACGCTCTAGTTCAAAATTGGGAATTACCTCAATACTAAAATGTGTACCGCCTTTTAATTCTTCTACAATTTTTTGTGAAGGGTGTATCGGTTTTGTTTTTATGTAAGGTGCATGCAATTGGCTTGCCCAAAACAAAATGCTGGTTGGCTTTTCGGCAGCATTACGGGTTACGCCTACAATGTGTGTGAAGTATGTATGAGGATCAAAATTTTTGTGCAATGTATATGGCTCTTTTTCTGCATCAGCAATTTGTTGAATACGATCTAATGCAAAAGTGATGATTTCTTTGCCTTGTTTTTTCATACCGAGTACAAACCATCGGTTGCGGTATTCTTTAAGCAAGTAAGGATAAAAAATAATTTCGTTGGCGCTGCGTGCTTTAAAAGATTGGTAAGTTAGTAACAAAGTGGTTTTTTGTACAATGGCTTTATACAAAACATCTAGCCATTCAATACCGGTAAGTAATTCGTTTTTTTCAAAATCAATTACAGGCGCTTGTTGTTGTTGCTCGCTATAAATTTTGTCTTCGAGTTTGTTTACCATTTCGCTCACTTCATTAAAGTGACTAAAGCCCTTAAACTGGCGAAGCAAATGAGATACTTCTTGCAAAATGCCGAGGTCTTGTGCGGTAAGTGGGCTATTGGCAATAGAATAATCTTCCTCGCTGTAAGAATAATATTTTTTATTGCTTACAATGATAGGGGCATTATAACCAAGTGTATCACTGCGCATGGCTTTTAGATCTAGGCGAATGGTTCGCATGCTAATGTCTGTATCAATGCCATCGTATTCATACAATGCATCGTTGCAAGCATCAATCAAATCTTCGATGGTCCACTTGCGGCGGCGGTTTTGAAGGCATTTGTCAATGGTGCGGTAGCGTATGAGGGCATTTCGATTTACGGGCATGAGAAATAATTTTAGTATGAAAAAATAAAATGACTTTAAATTTTAAGGCTTGAAACTTCAAATTAAAAGTTTGTCAGCCTGAGCTTGTCGAAGGCGGGTTAGTTTTAGTGAGAAGCTTCTTTTATGGATAGCCCCGCCTTCGACAAGCTCAGGCTGACACTGTGAAAACTTGAACTTCTGAAAAATATTTTATAAAAATAAGAAAATAATTTTTACTGTGCAAATAGATTGCACAGAACCATTTCATCTTTGTATTATCAAAGTAAGAAATGATAGTTCTTTAAATAAAAAATGGCTCTTTAGCATAAAAGGAAGTGCTGTGGTAAAATTGATTCCATGGAGTGCTCGGATTATGGCGTTTAGACTTTTCGTTTAAATGAATACAGTTTACAGTGCACCGAAATTTGAAATAGAAAAGTAGGGAAGCGTATTTACAGCCGAGCTATTGCGAAAGCAAAGTGTGGGTTCGAATCCCACAGGAGCAACAAAAAAATAAAATAAAAATATTTTAAACTGTGCAAATAGATTGCACACAAAGATTTGAGATTTGTGTTATCAAACAAAAAAGGAGGTTTATTATGAAATTTAACGCATTATTTAAAAGCAAAGTAAAAGAAGTAGCAATGGTAGGTAACCACGAAGCTGAGAAGGCATTCGTGTTAACGCCACAAATGGAATTATATGCTGCAGTGGTAACCGCTTCTTTAAACGAGAAGTTTTACGAAAAAGCAGATGAAACGTTGGTTCGTCTTCGTGCATTGATTGCAAAGAATGATGCAGCATTTGTAGCAAAACTTGCCGTATACGCTCGTGAGCAAATGCACTTGCGTAGTGTGCCAATGGTACTTGCGGTGGAATTAGCAAAGCAGCACAATGGCGATGGTTTGGTAAGTAAATTATCCAATCGTGTAGTACAACGTGCAGATGAAATTACGGAAATGCTTGCTTACTATGCGTTGGCAAATGAGCGAAGTGAAGTAAAGCAACTTAATAAAGTAAGCAAACAATTGCAAAAAGGTTTGGCAGATGCTTTTAATAAGTTTGATGAATACCAATTTGCAAAATACAACAGAGATGCACAAGTAAAGTTGAAAGACGCTTTGTTTTTGGTACATCCAAAAGCAAAAGATGAAGCGCAGCAAATCTTATTTGATAAAATTGTAAAAGATGAATTGCAATTGCCATACACATGGGAAGTAGAATTGAGTGCATTGGGACAGCGAAAATTTGATACGGTAGAATTAAAGCAAGCGGCAAAAACAGCGAAGTGGG
>JANMGS010000796.1:0-6293 GCA_031374745.1 Ferruginibacter sp.
TGAAATGGCGAAAGGTGAATTGTTATAAGTACTGTTGTAAAAAATTTCCACCCAAACAATATCGCCTGCCAGCAGTTTTACATCAGTGCTAATACTTACAGCATCTATAAAAACTACATCTGAAAGCGTAGGAGGATTTTCTAAATTATAGCTGGATTTACTTTGTTGTGCAAGAGTGGATTCAGTACCTCCCCTGTTCATTCTTAAACGTACATGAAGTTCTTCGCCATAGCCAGTCAACTGAATTTGTGTGTTTAAATGATATATACCATCTTCCACTATTCCTAATTGTGAATTAAGTTGCTGGTAAACTGAACCAACATTAAAATCAGTTGTGGTTTCAAAATAGTATTTTGTCCAGGCGCTCAATGGCAATGAAGTCATAACGCTTGTATTTCTTCCAGAAGCTTTAAAGGCAACCGGGTCGGCCCAGTTAGCATTTCCGTTCACATCGTCACTGGTCAATACACTTCCTTTTTTCGGAAATGTACCCCTCATACGAATAGCGCCCGTTACGTCTAAAGCAGCAGTAGGAGCTGTGGTGCCAATTCCAATATTCCCATTGTTTACATTAAATGCAAATTTCCAACCGGCACCCCCACTCCCATAAATACCTATGTGATCGTTATCAATCGTTCCGATAAAAGATCGGATAGCACTTGTAGTGCCATCAAACCAAATACCTGCTGTACTGCCAATGTTTTGCAAACGTAACCTGCCGGCAACGTCTAGTTTATAAGCAGGTGAAGCTGTACCTATACCTACATTTTGTGCATTAATGACAGATACTAAAATAATGCAGATGAGGAGGCAGAATAGTTTATTCATGATTTTTTATTTAGAAAGTAAAAATGCAAATGAATCCATTGGTTAAAAATTTTTACTTGGCCAAATGAAGAAAAGGCAACTTAAAATGTATGGGAATTCAATTTAAATGCTGTAGCGAAAACGTAAAATAAATGCGCAGATGATTATTATCAATTTGAAAAGATTTGTTTATTGCATCAATAATAAGGAAGTTTGTCTCGGAGGGCTATTAATATTTACCTAGCATCTTTTACTAGGGTTGGCTTTGGCACTTAATATTTAGGCTCAATCAAAGGTTGGGCTTGCCTGACGGCAGGTGGTTTCGCAACAAGTTGAAATCTTTAATATCCAGCTCGCCTTAGTTGATAATACCCTACAGCGGCTGCTCACGAGTAGCGGCGATGGCCTTTTTAGGGTGATACTTAACAGCAATACCTTCGGAACAATAAAATTATTTAACCAGCCATTCTACTTAAGTAATCATTAACGTTTATTCTGCATCGGGGTTTCGCCAAAAACTTTATTAAAATGGAAGTATAGGCTGAAGAAAGCCCCGCTGAAAAAGAAAATTTTTTATAACAAATGCTGATTTACTATAGGATTGATAAGGTAGATTTTACTATAAACAAAGTAGAGTTCCTGTATTTTAATTCATCATAAATTATTAATTTTCAGAACGTAATGAAATTATGATTATCATTGTTGGATAAAATAATTTCTTCACAAAAAAACATCAGTATGAAATGTATTAAAATTTGTGTATTCAGTTTTGTCGTTTTTTTAATAAGCCTCTCTGCAGATGCCCAAAATTGCGATCCATGGATAGTATCCATTTATAAGCAATTATACAACAGGCAACCATCTTCAGAGGAATGTAATATCAAAAACTATAACAACGGCTCCTGGTCCGGTTATGAGCAACTTACTGGTTATGTTAAGAAATACCAGGATGATAAAAAGCCAAAAATGAGCCAAGCACAAACTACCGCAAAAGTTTCTGGAGACCCATGGATTAAAGAAATCTATAAAAATAAATACAACAGGCAGCCTAACTCATGGGAGTATAATATCCGGAATTACAACAATGGTTCATGGGCTTCTTACGATGAGCTTTCTAAATATATTATTGAGTTTCAACAATCATTAAAGAACCAAAACATTAGTATTGAAACTGCATTATTAGATGAAACTATCAACTTGGTAGTATTTAAAAAAGAAGGAACCACTGTTGGCATAAATCTGTTATCAAACAATGATGGCAAAGTATTAGCAGCAGGAAGTGTAGAGGTTGCTGCTAAAAGTGGTGGTAAGGTAGTAGCAGCAGGTGGTGGCAACGCAGTGGCAAGCGGTGGTGGAAATGTAGTGGCTGCAGGTGGTGGTAATGCAGTAGCTTCTGGAGGAGCAAATGCTGTAGCAAGTGGTGGAGGAAATTTTCAGATTGGCATGGGCATTATGGGAGCAAAATATGTTGAGCCCAGGGCTGTTTTATCTGCAGGTACTCAAAGAATAAAAACTTCCGGCGCAGGCGCCTTCATATTTAAATAACAACCTGCTGATTAGGCAACCTAGTCTTAATAGAAGTGATGGAAGGTCTGCTTATGTATACGATTGTGTGCATAAGCAGGCTTTCTTGTTTGGTAAAAGGTATGCAATGAAAAGTTATTGAATCAGGAAGATAAAAAAGAGATTCTTTAAATAGAACTATTTAAGCGTTGGCGTGCTGATATAACTTCAATCTTTTAAGAAAACTATTTTATTTAATATTAAAGATATCCTGCTTTTCCCTGCCCCATTTAGTAACCAATCCACATATCTAGCACCTGTGTGGGTTTTATGGGAACACACACTAAGGCAAAAAATTTCCGTAAGGCGCTGTGAGCAAAATGCTGCGAGTAGAGCAAAGAACAGGGGCAGGTACTTTTGATTTTTGTAAATTATATCTACTTAATTAGATTTTAAATAATGGGGGAATTAAAATGACTTACTGTAAAGATTTAAGCGAATTTTTATAGCGGGGACACAAACCGAGGTTCAGAAAATTTATTTTTTTTAAAACAAATTTCCGCTCATATTTGTAACAAGTCTTTTTCCGTGTAAGAATGGGTTTTGTACAGTTTAAACTTTCCAATATACCAATACAGTGAATAAAATAATTCCCCTGTTTTTTTTGCTTTATTTATTTTCCTGTAAAAACACCAGCCAGAAAAATGAGACCTCCCTTCCCTACTTAGCTTATAAAGTAAGATCATTTTCGCTTATAAACAGCGACTCTATAAAGTACTATAACGATCTACTCCAAAAAAATGCCAACAAGGCTATACCTGCAGAAAATGCACTGATGCAGTTTTGCGATGGCATGTACCAGCTTACCACCGGGCTTCACAACAAGGCGTTGGTCAGTTTTAAAGATGCCCTAGCCATATTTGAGAAAGAAAAAAACGACAGCTTGCTTTTTTACGCCCATGTGGCCATTGGCAATTGCCACAAGCTTAGCGGCAATGCCGATGAAGCCATTAGAATTTACTTAAAGGTAATTCCTTCTAAAGAAAACACGAGCAACAAAAACCTATTTTCCATCTGCTATACAAACCTTGCAGAAACCTTTCAGCTAAAATATGATTTGCCAAATGCTACAAAATATGTATTGCTAGCTAAGTCGTATGAACCCTATGCTACCCGAACTTATGTAAGGCTCATGCACCTAGAAGCGAATATTTTTGGCATGAACAACGTAATTGACAGCGCATTGCTCATAGACTATGAAGGGCTTTCGCTGGCCGCCAAGTATAACTATCCCGAAAAGTTTACACCATTTTACGACAATATGGCCCAATGCTTCATTGCCAAAAAAAACTATGATAGTGCCGCCCATTATTATAACAAGTGTATTGTTATAGACAGCTTAAATGGCAGGTTGCAGCTAATGGCCGATACTTATGCGCAAATGGTAAATTTGTATGCGGCCAAAAACGAACCTGAAAACATGAAGCTTGTTGCAAAATACGCTTACAACCTATGCGACAGTACCCAATACCTAAGGGGTAAATACATGATATTCGACGGGCTAAGCAATTACTACAGCAAAACACAAAACTGGAAAAGCTTAGCAGAAGTAAAAGACTCTCTACAACAGGTATACAAGCGGCTAATAAATAAAGAAACAGAGGAAAAAATAGCACAGTACAATGTGGAATATGAGACTTCTAAAAAAGAGCAACTTATTACTGCACAGCAAAACACGCTACAAAACACCAGATACCTTACCCTCCTTATAAGTATCGTAGCACTGCTACTGGGTGTAATCATATTTGCCTTGGTTAGAGATTATAAAATAAAAAAAGCGATGGCTGTAAATGAAGCCATTCAAATACAGAACGACATCAACGTGAAAGCTGTTTTTGAAAGTGAGCAAACGGAACGCATACGTATAGCCAGGGACCTACACGATAGTATTGGCCAGAAATTATCGGTACTAAAAATGTACTTAAACAACCGGGAAAACGATGCAGTAAAAACCCCCAATTTACTGGATGAAACGATACAAGAAGTAAGAAATATCAGCCACAACCTATTGCCTGAAGAGCTAAACTTTGGGCTGCACAATGCTTTAAAAAGTGATATTGAAAAAATAGAAAATACGGGCTACTTTAAGGTGACCACACAAATAGAAGATGAAGCTTTTCAACAAATATCGTTGCTTACCTCCCTCAATATTGTGAGAATATTCAGAGAGATATTGTCGAACCTGGTAAAGCATAGCAAAGCCACAGAAATAGGTATCCATGTTTTTATGGCGCAAAATATCTTTCATTTACAAGTAAAAGACGACGGCATTGGCATACCAAGCAAAGCAATAGAAGATAGCAAGGGTATAGGGTGGAAGAATATTTTTACCAGGATTAATATGCTCAAAGGAACGATAAAGATAGAAAAAACAACGCCAGGTACCAGCATACAAATTAAAATACCAATATCATAATGGACAAAGTAAATCTTCTATTGGTAGATGATCACCGCATGATGCTGGACGGTATAGAAAGCATGCTGCAACCTGCAGGGTACAATATTTTGGCCCTGTGCGCCAATGGAGAAGAGGCATGGACATGGCTTAATGAACAGTCCAGCGACGTGCAAATTGTAATTACAGACATTAGTATGCCATTAATGAATGGCATAGCGCTTTGCAAAAAAATTAAACTTAGCTACCCTCAAATAAGCGTATTAATGTTGAGCATGTACAACAGTGCAGCGGCTATTGATGAAGTGCTGAATGCCGAAGCAGATGGTTTTATTTTAAAAAATGCAAGTAAGCAGGAATTTATAAATGCACTTCACAAAATACAAAATGGCGGCACTTATTTTTCGCAGGAAATTATTCCTTTTTTATACAAACAAATAATTGCCGAAAGAAAAAAAGATACAGAACTCGCCGTGCTTACAGAACGGGAAAGGGAAATTTTAGAAATGATAGCCCAGGAATTAACCAGCGATGAAATAGCTGCTAAACTTTTTATAAGTAAAAAGACAGTGGATAACCATCGCACCAATATGCTGCAAAAAACTAAATGTAAAAGCACCATCGGGCTTGTAAAGTTTGCCATCCGCAATGGCATTGTATCCTCCTAACAGCTACAGATAGGTACATATACCTATTGGATTTAATTACATATACCTATTGTAAATTGTTTATATAAAATAGAGATTTGGTTTTTGTTATTAAAAAATGACCTTTCATTTTTTAACTTATAAAACGCTTATGAAACAAATTTCTATTGCAGTAATTATATGCTTCGTGTTTTTGTGTACATCATTTTCCACTTTTGCTCAAACGGAGCAGGAACAAAGAATTCAATCTTCTTATATTCTAGCTTTTAACCGCAAAGCATCTACTGGTGAGGTCAATTATTGGACAACACAGGGTAGCCTAACTGTTTCACAATTACTCGCCAGACATAAGGATTATATCAAAAATAATCCAGGCATATACGACGGCATCATGAATGTATCATACACAGATGCTTTTGGAAGGCCTATCACCGATGATGAGAGAAAATATCATAAACAATATCCAAGAACCTACCTTGAAATGATGAATTCCCATATGGATTATTTAACTAAAAACCCTTCACTTTATGATGCGGTGATCATAGAATCTTATAAAATGGCTTTGGGCAGGAAGCCCAGCAACGACGAATCAAACTATTGGAAGGGGCAGACAAAATGTTCATATATCTGGTTGTTTAGGGCCCATATTCAGTGGGCTGCAACACAACGGAGGAGTAACGTAGCTTCAATGAGCGGGGTTGTAAAAGTTAGTGTTACGCCAGGCATATTACAAGAGGTGAAATTAGCTGCTGCAAGTCTTGTTGCGGCCGGGGGAGGCAACTTGATTGGTAACGATGGCAGCACGCTGGTTGCGGCCGGCGGTGGAAATCTTGTTGGAAATGATGGCGCTAGTTTGGTAGCAGCTGGAGGAGGAAATTAAT
>JANMGS010000005.1:0-9925 GCA_031374745.1 Ferruginibacter sp.
ATAGCTCTAATTTGTCTTTTCCAAACAAATCGGCTAGTATTTTTTTCCCAAATTCATCGGCATTTTTGTAGGCTGTAATTGCATTGCCTTGTACAACTTGTAGTACTTTCATCGTTTTGATTTTATATGATTGTTTAATTATTTACTTCTTAAAAACACCACATTCGTATCTGGTAAAAATGGTGTAGGGTGCAAGTCGGTATCTCGCTTGCAATCGTGGCGGCGGTTTTTGTATGCCATGTATTGCCATACTTCTTTCTTTTTATCAGAGGGCTTATAAAATCTGTCCCCAAATTTGAGCCTCCCTATTGTGGTACTTTCGTTTCTTTCCATGCGAATATTTTTAATATGACTTTTCTATTTATATTCTTGCTGTTCTCAAATTCTATCCTTGCATTTATGTAATCTTTTGCAGTAACCTCAGCAGTTCTTATTACTTTAAACCATTGGTACTTTATAATAAAAGTTTTCATATGGGTAATTTTATTTGCGCTTTGTTTTTCTTTCCTTTTTTTCGTTCCATGCGCAAGCGATAGCCAGCCTCATAAATAATAAATGCTTTTCCGCCTCCAAATCGGCTATCTGGGTATAACACAAAATCTTTAACTTGGCACTTAATATCTACATCATATTTTATTGCCTGTGCCGCAGCTCCTTTTGGCTCACTACCTTGGGCGTGACTTATAAGTACAAATATTTTCTTTGGAAACATAGCCCTTAAACATAGCCATCGTTCATAGGTAATTTGGCTATGCTGTATACTATCAATGAATACAATTTTTGCACTTTTTTTCCTTTTTAGCCTCACTATCATGTGTTCGTAATCTTCTTTGTGTGCTATTTGTATTTTGCCATCTACCTCTGCCATGTTATTACGAACCCAAGCAGTTTGCAAGCTGCGGCTTATTCCCTGCTCTTTACTATTGAAATATACATTGCCATATTTGGTAAGTTCTTTGCATATCATTACTTCACCTTCCGTCTTACCGTTACCACTGGCACCGTATATGATCATACTAAAATTATCCTCAGGCTCGCCAAAGCATTCTTTAAAAATCCCTTCAAATGGCAGTACTTCAAACTTCTTATCTATAAACTGTTTGCTGCCAAGTGTACGAGCTAAGCGCACTTTTGGAGGCTTAGCAGGCTGTTTTGTTGCTTTCTCTGTGTTTTCTATTGTCATTTTAGTTGGTAAAAAAGGGTAATAAGGGGGTGTTTATTACCCGTATTTTGTTGTTTTTAGTGTAAAAAATGGGCTTTTTGTAGGGCTTTAGTAGTGCCAAACCGTAGAAACGGCTCGGCTTTTTTACCAAAACTAACTGTTCATTTAATCATAAAACAATGCTCCATCTATGCTAAAGTCTTCTTCTTTTATGAAGTCGCCCCAGCAATCATCACAGGCATTGTGTTGTATTTGTTCTTGGGTTGTAAGGGGTGTTTCGCATTGTGGGCATTTTGCTTGGGTGTCCATAATGATGGGTTTTATATTGATGAAAAATTTAGGTTTATAATTTTGTAGTCACCAGTTGGCTGTTTCTCCCATACCCGCATGTAAAGCTTGGTTTTGTCTATGCTTTGTGCATTGCGCATCAGTTCACATGCCTTTTGGAATGAGACGTTTTTTATTTCAGATTGATATTTTAAAATCTGAAAAACTTTGCCTGTATCAATCATATTCCTGCGGTTTGAGAATACAGATTTTACCAACCCCTGTATTAGTACATTTGCATCAGTTAAGCCAGATGATAAGTATTTATTTAGATGCTCCAGCGCCTCAGTCATTAATGCACTATCCCATTTTACAATATCATTCATATCTGCTTCTACTTTCAAGCTTCTATCAAAATTGTACCAAGTAAGCGACCCTTTGCTTTCTTTCTTTTTCTTACTATTCTTTAGTTCATACTCTGCATCTATCATTGTACGAATAGTTTTAAAGGCATCGTCCATCTGCTGATACAAGGCATTTAAACCAGCCTGTACATTTAATGCAGCTTTGTGTATCTTACTTGCGATGGCTTCTTTATCCTTATCTATTTTAGGTACAAATTTGTAAGGCACGGCATCGCCAGCAGCATTTACCCAAGTGGTATTTTTGTTTGTGTGAAATTTTACGCTCATGTTTGTTTATTTTAAAATTGAATGAATAGTATTCCAATGTGCTGTACGTTGCTGCAAAAGGCACATATAAAAGTCTGCTTTGTTATGCTTTTTATGAAACAACTCAATTATAATATCAATACACTCAAATTGAAAATCATTATTGCAGCTATCAATATTGCGCTGTACCCATACATAATCTGTTTGTGCTTGTTGGCTCATTTTATTATTTTTTTGGTTGATAAAATTATTCCAATGAAATATCCTAACACAGCTACCAATATGTAAGATGATGCTATTAAATAATTCATAGGTATTGTTGGTTTATTTGATTTGATAATTGGTGAAGCTTGTTACCTAAAAAGGTTGTTAAATCAGTAACATAAGTGGTACTTAACATTCGCAAGGCAATCGCTTGGGCAGGAGTAAAATTGCACATGTAATCTTGCTGCACTTTTGCTAATTTTAGATACAATACTTTTTTAACTTCTGATAACACTGCAAAGTGTAATTTGTCATCATCTGTAGTTACTTCTTGCGTTAGCATATATTCTAAAAATTTATGCAAAGTATCTACAGCATCGAATTTTAATCTTGTTTTAAAGTGCTTCATTCTGGCAACATTTTAATGAGTTCATTAATCTTATTCGAGTAATCAGTTTTCATATCTAAGTATCCATTTACTTCATTTACAGCATGCATTATTGTTGTGTGGTCTTTCTTCAAATCACGGCCTGTTTGTTTAAAGCTCTGTTTGTAAACCACAACCATCAAATACGAATAAGCCCAACGTGCATCCACATAATTTTGCTCTTTACATTTTCCTGTAACTAAATCCCAGTTCACTTTAAAATAATTACAGATCATACTTTTTACAAAGTCCTTTACAGCCTCTTTTCTATCACCATTTACATAAGGGTATTCAACTACTGCAAGTGATACCTCTGCTCCAGTTGCCTTTTTTATTGAAGCTTGCGCCTTATTAATAATGGCCTTTACTATGGGTAAATCGTTTACTTGTATCCAGTTCATGCGGCATCGTTTATTTTACCTATCATATTTGCATAGCCATTTTGCATTACAACAGCATTAGGATACATAGTATTTATTAGCTGCTCATAGTCGTGGAGGTTGCAGTATATTTTTAAAGCGTTATCCATACCTATTGTTGCTACATCGGTACTAAGAAATGCTGTATCTCTAAACAGCCATTCGTTTTTAAACCAGTTCCAAAATATGCGGCTTGTTAACAAGTCATCTACCCGTGCAGGGTCGCAGCCTACGTATGCCTGTAGGTATTGGCTACCCATTTTAAATTGATAGTTTGCGTAGTCGTACTCCGTCCAATTAAGCATTGCCATCACTAGCTGCTTATTGCTTGCCATGCGGTTTTTAATGTGTTGTGTGTATGCGCTCATTTGCTTGGGTGTTTAATAAGCCCCTCCTCATGTGCAGGAGGGGCTTGGTTTTTCGGGGGGTTATTTTTTTGCTCTGCGTTGTGCCAGTTTTATTTTTAAAATCTTTCTATCAATGGCCCTCAAGTCGCCTTTATAAGAATTGCATATTTCAGTTATATCTAAACTGTCTGTTATTCCATGAGCCTTGCATATTTCTGCTACTTCGGTTTTATCTGTACCATCTAGTGTTATAAATTTGCTGCCAAGGCGGCTGTATATTTCTTTAAAGCCTTTTGTGTTTCTAGCCACACCACGTTCTATTCTTTTGCTTAAATAATCGGTTCCAAGCATTACAATACCACACAATCCTTTTAGTTCGTTGTAAAGTGTAATGTAGAAGTACAGTACATTGTCGCTCACCTTATCTATCTCGTCAAATATGAGTAGCGGCTCATGCTGGCGGCGTAGGTTACTCACTATTGCGCCCATCATTTCGCCTACATTATAGCCAGTATTGTTTATGCCCATTTGTGCAAGTATCTCGCCAAGGAACATCTTCTTATTCCAATACTCGCAGCAACTCACATGATATACCGGTTCTTTTTTATTTATGTTGGCATACCATTGGCCAGTAAATGTTTTACCACTACCTTGGCTACCTGTTATTCCAAAATTTGCACCTTCCTCACGGGCTATAGTAAAAAACTCAACCATTGTGCGCACGTCTTGTGTTTCTACAATTTCAATATGCTTTACATTCCACCCTACTTGCTTTGCTACGTTTACCCACATTTGATTGCTTATATCCTTCCACTTATTATTGAGCATTTGTATTACGGTGGCTTCGCTCACATCTTTTAAATCGTTGGCCGCTTTGGCTTGGCTTTGGTACTTGCCTACATAGCCTAAAAGGCACGTAGCAATTTCTTTTTTTTGAATTTCAGTAATCATTTTGGTTGCTTTTTTTGGTAAAAAAATTGTTAGTTACATTTTGTCTATTGGGTTCACCCTGCGTGTGGGTAGTGCTTTTTCTTTTTCCATTCCGTATTCTATTTCTGCAAGCTGCCTTTCTTCTTTTAGTAGGTATGGGCTGCTAAGTAGTGCTTGTATATCTACAGAGTTTTCTTTTAGTAATTGGTGCCTACGTTCTTGCTTATCGGTTACAAGTTTCACATGATCAAGCTTAGCATTTAAGTGGGCATTAAGCCTTGTGCGGTCACCTTCTTTATAATCTGCCAAGTTGCTTGGTTGTAGGTATGGTGCACGGGCGATAAATCGTATGCTTTCAAAATCTGTTACTAATACCCGGCTCATATCGTTAGGGTCGTATATAGTATTCAGCTCACAACCTTTGTGGGCAAAATAATATTGGTTTGGTATGTCGTAATTGTATTGCTTGCCATCTATCTGTATATCTAGCCCATTGCTTGTAATAGTATTGGTGCGTGGTTTTACAGTTCCTAATTTTAGAAGGTATTCTTCTTCACTTACTATTTTAAACTTATCCTGTGCCGCATCTGCGTATGCTTTAAGCCATTCTTGCTTCTTTGTTACACCATCTTTGTTAGGCATATTGCGCAGGCGGTAAAAGAAATCTTCTATATGCTGCGGTGCTTCTTGTACTGTTGGGTAATCTTTTTTATTGGCAAACAATACTTCTTTGTTTACCCCTTCGTTTATTGCTGTAAGGTTATTACCTGTGTAATTGTTAGTACCATGCTTTATGCAACGTTTCCAGTGAGTGCTGCCAAAAAATTGTTCTAAGTACCCACGGCGTTTACTGCCCACAGGCGTTTTAAAATAGTTGCCTAGCTTTTTATAAAATGGTTCAAGTGTACCTATGGCCCATCTATCTGTTTTAGTTTCTTGCGGCAGCATGTAGTTGCCAGTTATTTCTTTTACATGGGCAAAAGCATTTTGGTAAGCTTGTATTACCACCTCGGTTGTAAGTTCTCTTCCGTATGCATAGCCCAGTACATAGTCGTTATAGCTATCGGTTACTACTATTGCCTTAAACTTATGGAAATGGCGATGGCTTGTTTTATCTTCCCAATCGGTAAAGAAGAAATCTAAATGATTATCATCACTCTCTACCAAGTACAGCGGATTGGTTGGGCGATAACGTTTAATATTTTTACTCCACTCATTATAGTATGCCTCTCTACCTTTGCGCTGCATGTCTATAATATCTGCATTGTTATTTCTATAATTGCATACTGTCCGGTCTGTAATTTCTAGTTTACCGTTTTGTTTTGCCCATGTATTGTAGTGTATGCTTACCCACACATCGTCATGTTGGTTATGGTTGGCTATCATTTCAAGTAGCACACTTTCGCTTAGTTCATCTTTTATTTTTGCGCTGTTTACGTTGGCAAATCGTCCACTTATAAGTGTTACATAGCCAGCTTCTTTATATTCCTTCATGCTATCCTTAAGCCTACGGTAAGTGGCAGGTAAGTTTATTCTTTCCGCAGCTATTATGGCACATACATTATCAAAGAACTCTGTTATAGTAAGTTTCAATTCGGTTTTTATAAACTTCTTATCGGCATTCAGTTTGTTTATCATATTCAACCAGCTTGCGGCGGTTGTATATGCTGCTATATGTTCCGGTAGCAATCCTTTTTGCTCTATGCCATATTTATGATTGGTATAAAAACTCTCCGCTTTAAAATCGGTAGTTACCAGCTTCTTTATAGGCTCTTTTGCCATATAATCATATGGGTTACCAAACTGTGCTTCTATTTTCTTCTTGTCCTTATCACGCAGCGTATCAAATTGAACCAGCGGCATACGCTTATCGGCTGGGTTACGTATCATTTGCCAAAATGGACCGTTGCGGAGGTTTGCACTTTTTACAGTATTTTCATTCCACCCACATTTTAGTAAATCGGCAAATTCTATGTACAATATTTTTTCTATTATTTTCAAAGCCTGTTAGTTTTGGTTAAATGGTACAAGTTTTTTCACTTCATTTACTAATGTTCTATCACCATCTAGCAAGTCCATGTAAATGGTTATTACATTTTCGTTTTCCCTCACACCTCTTATAATTTTATAAACCGTGTCCGTTTTTAAGCCTGTTATTTCTGCCGTTCTTTTTACTCTGTATGCATGTTCTGCACTTCTAATTCTTTTTACCGCTATCTTTTTTTCCATATATTTGTGTCCGTTAATAGGATACAAATGTACGTCTAAATAATTTAGACAACAAAATAATTTAGATAAAAGATATTAACGCTATGTTAATAACATGGACTTTTTAAATAAAAATTTTAAAATATTAAGAGAGTTAAACGGCTTAAATCAAGCGCAGTTAAGCATTTCACTAGGCTTTAGCAGAGGTGCATGGAATAATTATGAAACAGGCAAATCAAAACCAAATATTGATGATTTTATTAAAATATCAAAATATTTTGGATATTCAGCTAGTGATTTATTAGAGAAAGATTTAGAATTTGCACACCTAAATAAAATTGATACAACGAAAAAAGAGGAAGTAAATGCACACCTAAATCAATACGTAAATGCACACCCAAATCCAAAAAAGGCTCAAAAAGAGCCATGTGAGGTGTGTATAGTAAAAGATACTTTACTAGCACTTAAAGATCAAATAATAGAGGGTAAAATACAGCTAATCCATAGCCTAGAGGCACAAATAATGCTACTACAAAACCAGCAAGAAACCAAGGCTTTTGAGCCAGTAAAAGGGCGTAAAACCCACACCACACCTAAAGAAGATCGTAAAACGGCGTAGCATATGGGGCTGCACACGGGCCCCCACTTTTTAAACCAATAGCACCTATCCGGCACATAAAGAGAGTTATACTAACCTATACAGGGCCTATCCAATAAAAAAAACAAAATTTAATAACCTAAAATCAATCCAATACTAACCTATATGCGCTTTTCGTTTTTTACATATAAAAACATTCAATTACCCCAAAAGCCGCTACAGTTGTGCATTTTTCGCACTTTTTATACTATATCCTTGCTTCGCAATACTAGGACCACTGGTATTACCCCCCTTAAATGGTACTGTTTGTTTCTGTTGAAAAATTATAGAGTTGTAATCCATTGTTTATTTTGTAACTGTAATATATAATTTCCTGATCGTTTTTTAAACGCAGCAAGTATAATGACATATCTGAAAAGCTGGATGATGCTGCCCGTATTTTTCGCTGTTTTAAATCCCAGAGATATAGCTTGTAATTAAAATTTATACCCACTTTATGGTTGATAATATTATCACTAAATATGGGAGGATAATATAAACCAGATGGATAAACGGAAAAATCTGTTTTTGTTTCGCTTACCATTTTTTGATTAATAAGATCAATTCCTTTAATGGTGCCTTTTTTACTCATAAAATATATTATATCTTCATCTTCTCCTATAAAAATAGCCTGGCTGCTTTCACTTGGCGCATTTTTGTAAATAAGTTCAAATCCATTTCGATCAATTTCATATTTACTTATTCCGCCTGAATGGCTTATTAATAAATCGCCGTTGCTGCATTTAAAAAAATGTACAGCTTTATTATCGGGGAGACCAGCTTGTACCGGTATATTTATAAAATTTCTACCATCAAACTTTTGGATACCTATTGGGAAACTAATCCAGCAAAAATTATTTTTATCAACCGCAATACTCCCTATGGTACTTTGCAGTAATCCTTCATTTACACTATAGCCAAAGCTGTTGTAACGTGTAATGGATTGGCCATTAATACACACAGTATAATTAACCAAAAGTAGAAAAAAGAATATTTTATTTTTAAATCTCAATAGTGTTTTATTAACACTCAAATTACAACATACTGGTTTATTTTATATATAATCCAAAAGGATTATTTATTAGAGCACTAACTTGGTATTTATTTGTTGTTGCTTTAATGGTCTATAGTAGAACAATGCCAGCACAATATCTTTTATAAATTAATGTCATTATTATTCCAACATAATGCATTCCGCATCTCTGCTATATCAATCATTTGATACTATCCGTTTCCTTTTTATAAATGTTAAATACTAAATGAAACATGAAAAGTAAACTTTTTACACTTTTTTTATGCCTGCTTTTTATAAATGTATTGCATGCCCAAACATGGAACGGAAGCGTAAGTACAAATTGGAACACTCCTGCAAACTGGACTCCAGCCACTGTACCCATTGCAGCCAGTAATGTTACTATACCAAACTCTGTCAATAAACCAGTATTGGCAAATAATGTTACGGTAAACAATTTTACCATGGATGCAGGTAGCGCTCTAAATTTTAATGGGTTTACATTAACAAGCAATGGTTATTTTGATATAAATGGTGCCACATTAAACAACAGCAATATTGCTACAGATATTGTGATAACATTAAATGGAACAAGCATTTTATATTTCAGGCAAAATGTTGTTAACGATAACATCATCATCAATCACAACAGTACATCAGGTTTTTATGAAGCGTATCAGTTTCCCAATACTTTTAATGGAAATACTACATTTGTAAGCAATGGTACAGGAGGTTTGTTCATTAGTTATGATAATAGCAGTACTTATAATGGCAATGTAACTATTACCCGCACTGTTGCCGGAATCTCAGAAATTTTCAGAAATGGTGCGGTGGCCGTTAACGGTAATTTTTCTTATAACAATAATGCGGGAGGTAATACTCTCATACATCAATTTGGATTAGCTGTAAAAGTACCCATTACCGGCACAGTAAACATTACGGCTACTGGTAGCGGCAATCCCTCTTTTTTAATGAGGCTGGTTAAAAATAATACCACTGGAGGTACCATCTCCGTACAAAACAGCGGATTGATTGATATAAATACGGATACTTTAATGTTAACCGCATTAAATGTAAATGGTTACACAGGTAGCGGCCTTGATGATTTTATACAAAACCAAATAACAGGCACGGTAAATATTTCAGACGATGCCACTAACACCAATTCCCACTATTTCAGGGGCAATACTATTAATGGGAATACAACGATAACTTTAAATTCTGTTGGCGGATTTTTAGAAGGGTATCAATACCCAAACACATTTAATGGCAACCTTACAATTGACGCTACTGGCACAGGTGCCTTGTACAGCAGCTATGATAATAACAGTACTTATAATGGGAATCTAGCCATTACCCGTACAGGTGCAGGAATCTCAGAAATTTTCAGAAATGGTGCGGTGGCTGTTAACGGTAATTTTTCTTATAACAATAATGTGGGAGGTAACACACTCATACATCAATTTGGATTAGCTTTAAAAGTACCCATAACCGGCACAGTAAACATTACGGCTACAGGCAGCGGCAACCCCTCTTTTTTAATGAGGCTGGTTAAAAATAATACCACTGGCGGTACCATCTCATACAAAACAGCGGATTGATTGATATAAATACGGATACTTTAATGTTAACCGCATTAAA
>JANMGS010000040.1:0-3785 GCA_031374745.1 Ferruginibacter sp.
TTTAATGAAAATTGCAAACGATATCCGTATGCTTAGCAGCGGACCTCGCAGTGGCATAGGCGAAATATTCATTCCAGACAATGAGCCAGGCTCTTCTATTATGCCGGGCAAAGTAAATCCTACTCAATGCGAAGCGCTCACCATGATAGCGGCCCAGGTAATGGGCAACGATGTTACCATTGGTATTGGTGGCAGCAATGGGCATTTCGAATTAAATGTTTTTAAACCTGTAATGATTTATAATTTCTTGCACAGTGCAAGGTTGATAGGGGATGGTTGTGTTTCATTCAATGATAAATGTGCAATAGGATTGGCGCCGATAGAAGCAAACATTAAAAAGCATGTAGATAATTCATTGATGTTGGTTACATCTTTAAACACAAAAATTGGTTATTATAAAGCTGCAGAAATAGCGCAAACAGCACACAAAGAAGGCACCACACTAAAGGAAATGGCAGTAAAGCTTGGGTATGTAACGGCAGAAGATTTTGACAAATGGGTCGTGCCGGCTGAGATGGTGGGGAAGTTGTAGTTTGAAGTATTAAGTAAAAAGTAGATAAAGTAAATAAAGTAAATAAAGTAAAGCCGTTTCATTAATTGAAACGGCTTTACTTTTTAAAATATTGTTTGGGGCTTTGTGGGGAAGAGCAATGTCCAACAATTGTCAGCTTCCCGCCTACAACCTACCAGGCAGGCAGGTCCGTGTCATCCGTGTTCTTTTTTTATATCTTCAATGCGTTCACACGATAGAATATATTTGTCGGCAGCCCGTCAGCATTTTTTCTTTTACCAGCTTTATAGATGTTTTATAAAAGCCCGCCATTGTTTAAGTATTCCTAAACCCCTAAACCCTAAACTCCTAACCCCCTAAACTCCTAAACTTTCTTTTCAACCCTTTAACAATATTCAACAACCTTCACCCCTTCCTAAAAGCCCATTTAAGCATTTCTTTCCAACTTGGTTTTTTACCATACATCAATATTCCGATGCGGTATATTCTTGCAGCAAACCAGGTAGTAAACATAAAGCCGATTATTAAAAAGGCCATAGACAACCCTAGCTGCCACCAAGGCACTGTATTGGGCACACCAAATGGTATGCGAGCCATCATTACAATAGGAGAAGTAAATGGTATAATGCTTGCCCAAACTGCCACAGGGCTACTTGGATTGGCAATAGCAGGCGTCATCAATGCTATAGAAAAAATGATGAGCATGGTTATGGGGAAACTAAGAGATTGTGCCTCTCTCATGTCCTCATTAATAGCGCTGCCAATGGCCGCATATAAAGAAGAGTAAAAGAAAAAGCCACCCAATAAATAAAATATAAAACAGCCAATGGTTAAGGGAATATTTACACTGGTAAATACCTGCTGTATTTGCCCCACCATTTGAGAAATTCCACCAGTGCCTCCCGATCCTTTACCCAAATTGTAAATGAGAAAAATAAATGCTATCCATATTAAAAATTGGGTAAGTGCTACCATTCCAATTCCAATGATTTTACCTATCATCAGTTGAAATGGTTTTACAGAGGAAACCACCACTTCTGCAATCCTGTTTGTTTTTTCTTCCGTTACGCCCATCATTACTTGTGAGCCATAAAGTAGTAGAATAAGGTACATTAAGAAGCCACAAACATATCCAATAAGGGTAGCTACACCTGCATTGGCAGTTCTATCATTTTTATTGGTTACTTTAATATTTATTTCTTTTGCCAATATCGTTTTTTGAGCCACACCAATGCCTAGGCTATCATTCTTAATAGCTGCCCAAATATTGTTTAGCTTTTTTTCTATTGGATTTAATGTGCCTATGCCATAGGTTTTTTTGGTATTTATCAAAAGGCTATCAACTCCAATCTTCCAATTAAAATTTTTGGGAATTACTACATAGCCGTCAAAACCCAATGAGTCAAAGTTTGTTCTTATTTCCGCTTCGTTTGTTTTAAGTGTTATCCTATTATTGGTATCAGCTATATTTTGCTGCTCTACCAATTTTTCTGTAAACAAATTTGATTTATCTATTATGGCTATTTTTAAATCTTCCCTTGTTTTATCGGCGATATATCCGGTACCGAATATGAGCCCCAAGTATAAAAGTGGAAACAAGATGGTGCCAATAATAAATGTTTTTTTTCTTACCCTTGTTAAAAATTCTCTTTGAATGATGAGCCAAATTTTGTGCATGGTATGCTGTATTAATGATGTTAGAAAGTGATGGTTTTATATTTTTTCAAATTGCCTGGCAGTAGGTGTATTTTCCACCAGTTTTATAAAGATTTCGTTGAGGGATGGCAATACTTCTTTAAATGAAATGATATTGGTTTTTTGAGCAATAAAATAGGAGAGTACATCATTTGCATTGTGGCCTTCATTTATTTTTACATACAAATTGTTGTTGTCGGCAGATACCACATTAAAAGCACTGCTCGAAATGGCACCGGGCATTTTATCCAATGATAATTGAAATAGATTTTCTTTGAATTGTTGTTTCACATTTTCTACACTACCTTCTAATATCAATTTTCCTTTGTTTACCAATACAATTTTGTCGCATATTTCTTCTACCTGCTCCATACGATGTGTGCTAAAAATAATGGTGGTGCCATTTTTTGCCAGCCTATAAATTTCATCCTTTATTAAGTTGGCATTTATAGGATCCAATCCGCTAAAAGGCTCATCTAAAATAATAAGATCTGGTTCGTGCAATACTGTTATTACAAATTGTAATTTTTGCCCCATGCCCTTGCTTAAATCTTCCACTTTTTTGTTCCACCAGCTTTCCATCTCTAAGCGCTTAAACCAAAAGTTGATTTTACTAGTGGCATCTTTCTTACTTAGCCCTTTGAGCTGTGCCAAATAGAGTGCTTGCTCCCCAATTTTCATTTTCTTGTACAAGCCTCTTTCTTCGGGCATGTAGCCTATAAATCTTGCATCATTTTGCGGCTCAAATTTTTTACCATTCAAAATGATATCACCAGCGTCAGGGTAAAATATCCCTGTTATCATTCTTATCAACGTTGTTTTACCTGCTCCATTGGGACCAAGCAAACCAAAAATGCTTCCTTTTTCTATATTAAAACTGATATCATCTACTGCTTTTTGTGTGGCAAAGTATTTCTGTAGGTTGTGTAGCTCAAGAATATTCATACTTATTATTTATAAATCAAATGTACCAAAGGATTGTTAATCGACAGTAAGAAATTAGTATAAACGGTAATTCATGTTTTCAGAAATAAAAAAAGCCGCTTCCTTTAAACGAAGCGGCTTTTTTTTAAACTATTTCTTTCCAAGTATGATCGGCTAATAATTGCATCTTAGCGAGGTGCTTTTTATACGATTTACCACTTCGTCCCCATTCATTTGGGCTTACCATACTTATCATGTAGTCGCCATCTTCTTTTTCATACAGATGATATACTTGTCCTATAATGGGTTGGAAATTTAATTTTGCACTGTACACAATCATCGATAATTCTTTTCTAGATTGAATTTCCTGTGCTTGTAATGCCAATAGTTCTACCTGTTTTCTTATTTGGTCTAGCTGCATATTGGTTTGTTCTTCCATGGCTGTTAAAACCTTGTGCCTTATTACCCCATCTTGTGTGGGTCTAATGGCTACGCCACTTACGCTTGCACTATACGGGAGTACACTCATCTGTTTATGAAAATACTCCACATTGGTAAATGGACTACCGTCCTCAATTGTTCCGGTTTGTGTTATTTTTAAATAACCATTGGGTTCTATCTCGTGTGTGACCCTCAATACAGGTTCTCCATTTTT
>JANMGS010000565.1:0-20821 GCA_031374745.1 Ferruginibacter sp.
ATTCTTTCTGCTTCTGTTTTTTCGGGAAATGCAATGCGTAAATTATTGAGTACAATATCTTTTCTATATCTGATAACATGATACATTAAAAAAGCAAAAAAATCGCTAATGCCATATAGAATAAAAAATGGAAGTAGCGAAAATAAATATAGTATCGGATAAATAATATAGTACATACTTGTTTGTTAATGTTGCAATTTAAGATAGCTTTTGTTGATATCTCAAAAATTAAGAAAAAGATTAATAATGATAAACTGTACAGGTGAGCCTGTTCATTAGTAGATACAATGACTTTATAAAAAACAAATACCCAAAAACCAACATTACAAAATGGTGTTCTGCAAAATGGCTTGCTTGTTCGGATAATCTGTATTGAAATGCAATCCCCTACTTTCTTTGCGCAGTTCAGCACTTTTAATGATGAGATATGAAACAGTTATCATATTTCTTAATTCGCATAGTTGTGGCGAAACTGCCGTACGCTCATACAAATATTCTGTTTCTTCGTGCAATAAGTCTATTCGTCTGTTTGCACGATGCAATCGCTCATTGTTTCGCACAATACCTACATAATCGCTCATGAGCAATTTCATTTCTTTTAAACTCTGCGTGATAAGGATCATTTCTTTTGGAGCCGAAGTGCCAGAGGCGTTCCAAGCTGGAATATTTTGTTCGGATGCCGTATTAAAAGCGGAAGACGCAATCGTTTCAATGGTATCTACAAATGCCCTATGAGCAAATACCATGGCTTCTAGTAAGGAATTACTGGCAAGTCTATTGGCTCCATGCAAGCCCGTGCTTGCGCACTCTCCAGCGGCATACAGGTTTTTTATAGATGTGCGAGCATGTTCATCCGTTTTTACCCCACCACAACTGTAATGTGCGGCTGGCGAAACAGGTATCATATCTTTTGCTACATCTATACCAATGCTCAAGCATTTTGCATAAATATTTGGGAAATGCTCTTTAAATTTTTCTTGGTCCATATGTCTACAATCCAGATACATAAACTCAGTACCGTTTATTTTCATTTCATTGTCTATGGCTCTTGCTACAATATCTCTTGGTGCAAGATCTTTGCGTGGGTCATATCTTTCCATAAATGCCTCTCCACTCGCATTGCGCAAAATACCACCATCTCCACGTACGGCTTCTGTTATTAAAAAGGAATGTCCACGAACGCCTGCTTCGTACAATGCTGTTGGATGAAACTGAATAAACTCTATATTTTCTATCCTGCCTTTGGCTCTGTATACCATTGCCACTCCATCGCCGGTTGCAATGGCAGGATTGGTGGTACTGCGATAAACTTGACCATTGCCGCCTGTAGCAAGCAACGTAATGGAAGCTACAATCTTTTCTATTTTATTGGTAGTAAGGTTTAATATGTACACGCCATAGCATTCAATATCGGGGGTAGATTTTGTAACCAAATATCCAAGGTGATGTTGGGTTATAATGTCTAATACAAAACAATGGCTAATGAGATTGATATTACTGCATTTTTTTATCGCTTCCAACAAAGCTCTTTCCATTTCTTTTCCGGTAACGTCTTTGTGGTGTAAGATTCTGTTTTCACTGTGCCCACCTTCTTTGCCCAATTTATAATCGCCATCTGGGTCTTTATCAAATTCTGCCCCCCATGCTATGAGTTCATTAATTCTATCTACACCCTCCTTTACAACAATTTCTACTATATGCTTATTACAAAGCCCATCGCCAGCTATTAGTGTATCTTCAATATGTTTTGCAAAGCTATCTTCACTAAAATTGGTTACCCCTGCTATACCGCCTTGCGCATATTTTGTATTTGTTTCGTCACTTTGTGTTTTGGTAAGTATCGTAATTTTTTTATCTGGAAGTTCTTGGGCAGTTTTAAGGGCATACGTAAGTCCAGCAATGCCTGAACCAATAACTAGAATATCTGTTTGCATTAAGGGTGTTTTACATTAATTTATATAATAGGAAGGATAAGATTTATATGAATCTAATAAAAAATACATCTACACAAAGATACTTTACAAAGTTGATACATAGTTGCTGAGTAAAGCCAGAGCGTATTTAAAAATGTCGCAGTTTGCAATTAGGGTTGTCCGCCTTTTTTAAAATACATTTATTTTGAAATTACCAATAAGCTTGACAACCCTTGCAACAAATTTGTAAATGGTTTTACAACTAGAATAGGTTTTTATATATTTACAAAATGAAAAAGTTTTTAAAAATTGTTCTCAAATCGGCACTGGCAGTTTTTGTGTTGCTGAATATAATAGTGATGTTTCATGCCTATAAATTCACTCATTTTTATGAAGCTGGCGAAGTACCCTTTAAAGCTGAAAAAGATAAAACAAGTTGGGAAAAAACAAAAAGCTTGCTTTTTGGTTTTAACATGGCCAAGCAAAAAAATATAGCGCCAGATAGTACTTTTAAAACAGTTAAACTTACAACAGCTGACGGTTTAAAATTAGATGCATGGTATGTAATTGTGCCCAACGCAAAAGGCAGTGTGGTTATGTTTCATGGGCATGGGGGTAAAAAATCGGGGGTTTTAAAAGAAGCCGCATCCTTTCAACAACTAGGTTACAATACGTTGCTCGTAGATTTTAGAGCACATGGAAACAGCGAAGGCAATACTTGTACCATTGGGTACGAAGAAGGGGAAGATGTAAAACTGGGATATGAGTATCTACAAAAAACAGGAGAAAAAAATATCGTGCTTTGGGGGATATCTCTTGGTGCAGCTGCCATTACAAGTGCCATGGATAAATATCCCATTGCACCCAGTAAAGTGATCTTGGAAATGCCATTTGGGTCTTTGTCAGAAGCCGTGAGGGGGAGGGTTAGAATCATGGGTTTGCCCGCCGAGCCTGTTTCTACATTGCTTACTTTTTGGGGCGGGGTAGAGCATGGTTTTTGGGCTTTTAAAATGAAACCATTTGAATATGTGAAAAAAATAAAATGTCCCGTATTGTTACAATGGGGTAAAAATGATCCAAGGGTTACAGAAAACGAAACAAATCAAATTTTTGCAAATATTACAGCAAAAAAGAAGTTAGTGGTATACGAAAACAGTGGCCACGAATCACTTTGTACAAAAGAACATGATAAATGGATGACGGAGGTATCTGACATATTGCAATAATGGAACCACAACAAATTTCTATTGACGATTACGATTATCATTTGCCCAATGAAAGAATTGCATTGCATCCACTTGCACAAAGAGATTCCTCTAAACTTCTGTTGTATATAAAGGGCGAATTGAAAGAAACGGTGTTCGCCAATATCGATCAATTTTTACCAACCGAAAGCTTACTTGTTTTTAACAACACAAAAGTTATTAATGCAAGAATTATTTTTACCAAAACAACAGGCGCTGTTATAGAAATATTTTGTTTAGAGCCATTTGGCGACATCGCAGAATATAGTACGGTGATGAGCACTACTACAACTTCAAAATGGAAATGCTTAGTAGGAGGTGCAGCCAAATGGAAAGAAGAAGCCCTTACCAAAGAGCTGCTTATTGATGGCGAAAAAGTAGTATTAACTGCTAAGAAAATAGAAAAGATTACAGATGCATTTATCATCGAATTTACTTGGCAACCCAGTGTGCTATCCTTTGCCGAAATAATTGAAGCAGCAGGAAAAGTACCATTGCCACCATACATAAAACGAGATACAGACAAGGAAGATACAAGTAGATACCAAACCATTTTTGCAACGCACAATGGCTCTGTGGCAGCACCTACTGCTGGCTTGCATTTTTCGGAAAATATTTTTGAAAAGTTAGTAGCAAAAAATATTGATAAAGCATTTGTAACCTTACATGTGGGAGCAGGCACATTTAAGCCTGTAAAAGCAGCTACTATGGCCGAGCATGAAATGCACGCAGAATTTATTGATGTAGATGTAGAAACAATAGAAAATATAAAACAAAAGTTAGGAAAAATTGCTGCAGTAGGTACTACCTCTTTGCGTACGATAGAAACCCTTTATTGGCTTGGTGTGAAAGTGCAGAACAATAAAAATGAAAAGGATTTATTAATTACACAATGGGATGTTTATGGCAATGAACTAGCATCAACTACCTTATCGGCAAACGATGCGCTGGGCGCATTATTAAATTGGATGAAAGAAAACAACAAGCAACATATTTTTACCCGCACACAAATTTTAATAGCACCTGGATATAAATTTAGAATTGCCAATATGATCATTACAAATTTTCACCAGCCACGCTCTACCTTGCTCTTATTGGTAGCTGCGGCTATTGGTAATGATTGGAGAAAAATGTACGATTATGCATTAGAGAATGATTTTCGTTTTTTGAGTTATGGGGATGGGAATTTGATATTTGTATAAAAAAGCGTTTTACATATAAAGAAAGGGCTTCGCAATAAACGAAGCCCTTTCTCATATCTAAAATCTAACATCTTATGTCTAACATCTAATCCGTTTCCACCAATCTAAATCCATTGCCATGAATATTTACGATTTCCAATTTTGGATCTTCTTTTAAATATTTACGCAATTTGGCAATGTACACATCCATACTTCTGCCATTAAAATAGGTATCGCTGCCCCATATTTTTTTAAGTGCTGCCTCACGAGAAAGCAAATCGTTCTTGTACTCGCTAAGCATTTTCAGTAGTTCATTTTCTTTGGGAGAAAGGGTTTGTGTTTTACCATTTACAATCAACTCTCTTAGCTTTGGATTAAAATGATATTTACCCAAATCAAATTCTGCATTCACTTCATCTTTGTGCATTTCTTCGTTCCGCTTAAGAATGGCTTTTATTTTATGTAACAATACATCGCTATCAAAAGGCTTGGTAATATAATCATCTGCCCCAAGTTTGTAACCCTGTATAATATCATCTTTCATTGTCTTTGCGCTCAAGAAAAACAAAGGCACATCAGGATTTACATCTCGTATTTCTTCTGCTGCTGTAAAGCCATCCATGTTGGGCATCATTACATCTAGCAAGCATATATCAAATTTTTCACGCTGAAAAGCAGCCAGGCCTAGCCTGCCATCTCTTTCTAGGGTTACATCATAGTCATTCAATTCAAGGTAATTTTTTAATACCATGCCCAGGTTTGCATCATCCTCGCATAATAGAATTTTTGGTTTAATTGCTTCCATGTTATTTTAATTTATTTACAAATAAAATTAATTGTTAAACGATACTGCTAATATAATGCCTAATTTTTTGTTAAGCTATTTTCTTATATACGCTCTATCTGTTAATGTTTTGAGAAATGCTATTATGTCAGCCTGTTCTTTTTGGGTAAGCTCTAGCCCTTTTTTAAAAGTAGGATCCAAGTTTATTTGATGTGGGAAGAAGCCACTTGGCTCGTTGTAATAACGAAGCACTTCTTCTAATGTTGCAAAAATACCATTGTGCATGTACGGAGCTGTTACGGCTACGTTACGTAGGCTTGGTACTTTAAATTTGCCCAAGTCCTCTTCTTTTTTTGTAATGTTATACCTACCACTGTCGGTAAGATAATTTCCATTAAATAACCCTATGTTTTTAAATTCATCGCCTGTAAAATCCTCTGCAAAATGGCAATCAAAACATTTGGCTTTATTACCTATAAATAGTTCTTTGCCTCTTTCTTCTGCAGCAGTAAATTTTACTTTTTCATTGGCCCAATCATCATATTTGCTGTTCACAGTTTCCAATGTTTGTTCGTAGGCAGCAAATGCTGCAGATAAATTTTTAGCCGATGGCTTTTGTTTGAATACCTGAAAAAATAATTTTTTATACGTTTCATTGTTATTAAGCCTCCGTACTGCTTCTACAATGGGCAGTCCCATTTCATCCGGATTGGCAATGGGCATTAGGGATTGTTCTTCCAAAGTGGCAGCACGCCCATCATAAAAAAAATAGGGACGGTTCTTCATGTTTAAGACAGAAGGAACATTTCGTTTGGTTTCTTTGCCATCTATTCCTATGCTATAGGCAAGCGTATCTGCAAATGCAAGTTTGGGGTTGTGACAACTTGCACAGCTTACAGACGAATCTTTGGAAAGCATTTTTTCGGAAAATAGCTTTTTGCCAAGGGAAGCTTTGGTTGGTAGATTTGCCTCTTTTGGTATACTAATAAAACTATTGAACCCCAAAAAAATGAATGAAACCAATATGATAATAAATACAAATTTCATGCTGCAAAAATACGTTTGCATTTTTAACTAATAAATATTTAATATTTGTAACTTCCCAAAAAATTTATACCATGCCTAGCAAAGAAGAATTTATACAAGCCATCACAACTGGCTATAGTTTCAAAGGAGAATCCGTACAAATTGGTGCCGCCGTATTAGACGGTGAAGTAATACCCGAAGCAAAGGTATTCTTGCCGCTTAAAACAATGAACCGCCATGGCTTGATAGCCGGTGCAACAGGTACAGGCAAAACAAAAACCTTGCAAATGATAAGTGAGTTTTTGAGCGATGCAAGTGTGCCGGTGTTGCTAATGGATATCAAAGGAGACTTAAGCGGAATAGCTGCGTTGGGTGCCGAAAATGAGAAAGTGAAAGACAGGTATCAAAAAATGAAGATTGGTTACACGCCCGCCAACTTTCCTGCAGAGTTGCTTACCCTCACAGGAAAAAATGGAGTGAAACTTAGGGCAACGGTGAGCGAATTTGGTCCAGTATTACTAAGTAAGATTTTAGATTTAAATGACACACAAGGTGGCGTTGTAGCGTTGATTTTTAAATACTGCGACGACAATAAATTGCCTTTACTAGATTTGAAAGACTTCATCAAAGTGCTTCAATTTATAGGCGATGAAGGCAAAGCCGAAATTGAAAAATTGTATGGGAAAATCTCCACAACATCCACAGGCACTATATTGCGTAAAGTAATAGAATTACAACAACAGGGTGCAGATATTTTCTTCGGCGAAAAGAGTTTTGAAGTAGAGGATTTGATGCGTATAAACGATAAAGGCCAAGGGGTAATCAATATTTTGCGTGTGATGGATATCCAAGATAGGCCCAAACTTTTCTCCACTTTTATGTTGCAAATGCTGGCAGAATTGTATGCATCATCGCCGGAAGAAGGAGATTTAGACAAACCAAAACTGATCATTTTTATAGATGAGGCCCATCTTATTTTTCAAGAAGCAAGCAATGAATTGGTGCAGCAAATAGAAACCATCATCAAATTAATTCGCTCTAAGGGTATCGGCATTTTCTTTTGCACGCAAAACCCCATGGATATTCCAGCATCAGTGCTTGGGCAATTGGGTCTAAAAATTCAACATGCCTTGAGGGCTTTTACAGCTGCAGATAGAAAGACCATAAAGCAAACCGCTGATAATTATCCTGAAACAGCTTATTATAAAACGGAAGACCTCATTACGCAATTGGGTATAGGAGAAGCTTTGGTTACTTTATTGAGCGAAAAAGGGATTCCTACGCCTCTAGCGCACACCATGTTGTGTAGCCCACGAAGCAGGATGGACATTCTATCTGAATCTGAAGTAGATGCAATTAATGCAAAAAGTAAGTTGGTAGCAAAATACAGCGAGGAAATTGATACTGAAAGTGCTTATGAAATGCTTACAGCCAAATTACAAGAAGCAGAAGAACGAAATACTAATAATGTAGATGAAACGAGTAAAACCAAACAAGCTAAAGAAGAACCTTCAACCTTTGAGAAAATTACCAATAATTCGGTAGTAAAAAGCATGGTAAGAACGGCAGGAAATGGGATAGTTCGCTCATTATTAGGAGCACTTGGACTGGGGGGTAGGTCGTCTTCTTCCAAGAAAAAGAGTTGGTTTTAAAAATATTTTAAAAAAATATCTGTCAAATTGTATAATTATGTTTTTGGTATTATATTCATAATCAATGTATTTACAAATAGTTATAATATTATATTAATTAAATTATGCAATTTGTAGAAGAATTTCTAAAAAAAGTTTGCAAAAAAGCTTGTTTATTAAACTATAGCTTCCTATCTTTACTCCGGTTTTTCATAGGATATTGGATTTTAAAGCGGGACTAGATTTTTATCTTGGTCCCTTTTTTTTGGATTTTACTTTTTTGTAATCTAATTTCTGGGCTTATTATTAGATTTTATTGTAATGAGATTTCTATCATTTGTTTCTATAATTTCTTCCGCCAACAAAAAGGAAATAACCAGCCAAACAGATCTTTGTCGTATAGGTTTTAGCTTAATTAGCATTTCTGCCGAGGTAAGTTTTTCTGTTTTTGCTAATTCTATTATGGTATCGGATACTTTTTTAAATTCCTCTGGTGCTAAGCTGGCCTCTGTATTATTAATGCAGTTATCACAAATGCCACAATTTGGCACGTCATTATCTGCAAAATAAGCGGCAATTATTTTACTTCTGCATTGTATTGCATTATTTATATATCCATTTATTGCTAATACTCTTTTTTTTGCTTCTTCTTTTCTTAATAAAATAGATTTATTGTCTATTATAAAGTCGTCCGTATACATTCTGTTTTTTAGCAAAAAGATTTGTGGTTTTTCGGTTGCAGGCTTGTATGCTATTATTTTGTATTGATCTAGTACTTGCAAAGATTTGGATAATTCCTCTGTAGGTATCTTTATAAATCTTGCTAATAAATTTTCATAAATGGTGCATGGATAATCAAAAATACCTTCATATGAGCGAAGTAGTCCTTTTATTACGGGCTCAAGCGCTGGATGCTGTTGTTCAAATTCCTCCAAATCTATTTTACTTATTGAGAACCCAACAGTACTTTGCTTAAACATCATTTCATTGAAGCTAAGTAAACCTTCTTGCCCTAATGCTTGAATACCGTACGTAGCTTCTAAAATATTAAGCTTAAAGCGCTGTGCAAATTCAGCTATATCCATATCAAAACTTAATCCCTCACCCGTACCAGCCGCTACTTGCAAATAGTTCATTAGCGCCATATAAATTATTTTCAACTTATCTGCACTCGGATAACGGGTTTCCAATTTATATAAAAGATCTTCTGTTTCTTTTGTATTATGAAGCAAAACTGCATAAGCTCGCTTCCCATCCCTACCAGCTCGGCCTGCTTCTTGATAATAATTTTCTAAACAATCTGGCACTTCGTAATGTACCACCACCCTTACATCAGGCTTGTCTATTCCCATTCCAAATGCATTGGTACAAACAATGGTTCGTATCTTGTTGTTTATCCAATCATCTTGTTTCTGCGCTCTTTTTTCCGACGATAGTCCAGCATGATAAAAATCTGCCTCTATTTTATGCATGCGTAAAAGTTCTGCTACAACAGTAGTTTGCTTTCTACTTTTACAATAAACAATGGACGAGCCTTTTACATTTTGTAAAATTTCTTGAAGTTTGTTTTCTTTGGATGCTGGCTTAAAAACACTGTAAGAAAGATTTGCCCTAACAAATGATTGTTGAAACCTGTTGCTATCTTTTCTAAATAATAAATTTTTACAAATATCATCTTGTACAGGTAAAGTTGCAGATGCAGTAAGTGCAATAATCGGCACGTTTGGGATCTCTTCACGCAGGTTGGCAATGCGCATATAGGAAGGCCTAAAGTCATATCCCCACTGCGATATACAATGCGCTTCGTCTACTGCAATAAGTGTTGGTTTGAGGGCGGGTAAATATTCTAAAAATAGTTTTGTCTCTAATCTTTCTGGTGAAACATACAGGAATTTATAGTGACCAAAAGATGCATTTTGTAAAGTTTGTCTTACTTCTGCAAATGACATTCCAGAATAGATAGCCAATGCCCCTATGCCTTTCTTTTTTAAATTTTCTACCTGGTCTTTTATCAATGCAATAAGCGGACTTATTACCAAACAAATACCCTCGTTCATTAAAGCTGGTACTTGAAAACAAATGGATTTCCCCCCGCCTGTTGGTAATAAAGCAAGCGTATCTTTTTGGGCCAAAATAGAATGGATTATTTCTTCCTGTAAAGGGCGAAAGTTATCGTAACCATAATATTTTTTTAGAATTTGATTTGGAGACATTATATCGTAAACCCTTCTTTATTTAAAAGTAAGGATTTTTATCTATAGAGTAAGTGTTAGGTTACAATATCAGATATTACTTTTTAAAATCTAAACGAAGCTCTACCATATTTTAAGAGTTGAAATTAATTTATTGACTTTTGTCAAGATAAAACTATATTGATAAAACTAACTTGCTAACATAAAATTTATGATATGAGAACGAATTGTTTACTGTTTATAAGTTCAGTCTTTTTTTTTGCTTGTACAAAGGGTAAAATTAATACTAGAACTACAATTGTAAGAGGTGAAGTTAGAAATAAACTAACCAATGAGTTGTTGCCAAATATACCGTTAGAGATTCGTGGCTGTGATTTTAATGGAAAATGCTTAACAACCGTTGCAACAACAAGTACAAATGTAAATGGTCTTTATGAACTTGCTTTTGACAAAATCGCAGATTTAGGCAGATATAAAATCATCATAAATAGGAATGATATAATTCCTGGTAATTATGGAACCTATATTGATTTGTATAAATTAAACACAGTAAATTTTTCTGAAAAACCTTACAAAACATTGTTACTAAAAATTCAAGTGAATCGACATGATAAAAACTGGTTGAATATTGGACTTAGAGAAGGTGACAGTGAGGACTTTTGGGCAAGTGATTTTTACTTTGGGGCAAATCCAACTACAAATTTTGGAAGATCTTACTACACTAAAATACAAGCTGACCGCTATTATATCGCTTATGTAGGATTAAGTAATAAAATTGCAGACTACAATTATCAAGATAATGAATTTGTTTACAAAAACTTTTATGTTGATAATGTAGATACAACATATGTAAGTTTTATTGTTCAATAATTGATGTTTTACCAAACCTTTTTCACAAACAACCTTACCGAATTTACGGCCAAAACAATATCGCTAAAACCCATTGCCATGGCTGCAAGCGTAGGAGTAAGCAATCCAAATGCCGCTATGGGTAATGCAACAATATTGTAGATGAAAGCCCAAAATAAATTTTGCTTAATGGTTATGTATGTGTGCTTACCTAACCCGAGTGCCAATGGCAAATTTTTAATGCCACTATTCATCAAAATTACATCTGCACTTTGCATGGCTATATGCGAAGCATCACTCAATGAAATGCCCAATGTAGCTTTGGCCAATGCAGGAGCATCATTTATTCCATCTCCCACCATAGCAGTAGGCTTAGTAGCATTTAGCGATGCTATTATTTCCATTTTTTGTGCCGGTGTTTGCTCAGGTATCACCTCATCTATTCCAAGTAGTGCTGCTATCTGCTTGCATTTATTTACCCTATCCCCACTTAGTAAAATTGTTTTTATATTTTTTTGATGAAGCCATTCAATCACCGATTTTGCTTCTGGCCTTATTTCATCTTGTACATCTATCCAGCCTATAGCTTCTCCATTTTTAAAAACAAAAATATTGTGTTCTTCTACTGTATCTTTTGAGGGGTGTAATTTAAATGAACCCGCTTCATATAAATCTCCATCAGCGTCTGTAGCTTTTATACCAACCCCTTTTATTTCTTCTGTTTTTTTCCAAGTAATAGGGTTATTCATTTTCCAATCCCTTGCAATTGTTTTTGCTATAGGATGGTTGGAAAATTTTTCAAGCGAGTAAACAATTCGTTTAAACTCCGCTTCATTTATACTGGTTTCAAAATTGGTTATTACAAAATTACCAGTAGTGAGTGTGCCCGTTTTATCGAACACCACTTGTTCAATATGTTTGAAAGATTCCAATGCGGAAGCATTTTTAAAAAGAATACCCTGCTTTGCTGCTCTACCTAGCCCTACAGCAATAGCAGCCGGTGTAGCAAGCCCCATTGCACATGGGCAAGAAATAACCAGTACAGCTACGGCTCTCATTAAAGCATCGCCACTGCCAATATTAAAAATGAAAAAATTTGCTATAAAAGTAATAACCGCAAGCACAATTACAATGGGTACAAAAATGGCACTAATTTTATCGGCCAATTTTTGCATGGGTGGTTTTTCTGCTTGTGCATTTTGCACCATTTTTACAATGCCAGATAGTACGGTGTCTTTGCCTGCTGCTGTTACTTGTGCTTTTACCAATCCATCTGCTAGCACACTACCACCTATAAGAAAATCTTTTTTTTGTTTTGCCAATGGCAAACTTTCGCCCGTAATAATGGCTTCGTTGACCATACAATCGCCCCACAAAATTTTGCAATCTGCAGGTACTTGCTCGCCATTTTTTATTAAAACCAAATCGCCTGTTTTTAAATAAATATTTTCGAGCGGAAAAATTTGTTCTTTGTGTTCATCGTCAAAAGCAATCATATTGGCCATTACTTTTTGCGATGCAGTAAGTGTGCGTACTGCTTTTTGTGTAGACTGAATAGATGCTTCTTCCAAATAATTACCCAAGAAAACCAAGCTGATAATGGAAGCAGTTGTTTCAAAGAAAAAATAATGTTCTCCTAAATGTAAAATAGCACCAATAAGGCTGTACACAAAAGAAGCCAATGCACCCACGGCAATCAGTACATTCATATTAGGTACTCCGTGTAGCAAGCTTTTTAGGGCACTTCTTCCAAAAAAATACATGCCCACTAAAAACACCGGTAGGCAAATGGCTAATTGTATCCAAGGGTTCATAAGCCAATGCGGGTGTATGCTTGCAGGTAGCATGTGCAGCATGAGCACTAATGTAAACGGAAGAGTAAAAAGAAAGCGTTGTCTGTTGGTAGATAAAAAACGCATTTTTTTTGTTGCAGCTATACCACTTTCATCTGCAACAGTATAACCTAGTTTTTTTATTCCATTTTGTAATTTTATTTTTTCTACCTCAAAATCAGATGTAAAACTCACTTCGCCAGTTATAGGGTTTACTTGCACATTGCCAAGGCCTTCTTTTTTAAGGTAGTTTGTAACACTAAGTGCACAGTTGCTACAGGTCATTCCTTCTACTTTCCACTCTGTTGTTTGCATATTGCAAAATTATCTTGCAATTATGGTATAGTTTTACTAAATATGAAATTTATCTTTGCAACATGGATGTAAGTTTTACTTTAGAAAATATAAATACAGCGGCTAGCCAATTTATAAAAGCCATAGATAACCGAAAAGTTGTTGCCTTACACGGACAAATGGGAGCCGGCAAAACTACTTTTGTGCATGCTATTTGCCAAGTGCTAGGCGTTAGTGGTGCCATTAGCAGTCCCACATTTTCTATTATTAATGAATACAAGACTGAAAAAGGCGAGGTAATTTATCACTTAGATTTATATAGGTTAAAAGATGAACAAGAAGCCATTAACGCTGGGGTAGAGGATTGTTTGTACAGTGGTAATCTTTGTTTGGTAGAGTGGCCAGAGATTACACCTGCATTGTTTCCAGACGACACGGTGCATTGTTATTTGTCTATTTTAGGAGAAAAGGAAAGAAAACTAGTTATTAGTTGATAAAGAAGTTTTGTTTAAATTGTACTCCTTTGGTAGAAACAGCAATAAATTTTTAACAATAGCACAAAGTAATAGACTGGTTAAAATCAACTATTCAACTAATTAACAAATCAACCAACTCATGGCAACAACAAAACCTTTCGTATCACCCTCGCTCACGTACGAAACGCTGGAAGAAACATTAGATGTAAAGCCAAGGCGTGAGTCCTTACATATAGGTATACCAAAAGAAGATTCTTTTAACGAAAATAGGATAGCCCTTACGCCAGATGCCGTGAGTGTGATTGTAGCCAATGGGCACGAAGTAAGCGTAGAATCCAATGCAGGGCAAGGAGCCAATTTTACCGATAATGATTACAGCGAAGCAGGGGCAAAAATATGCTACGATAAAAAGCAAGTTTTTGAAGCAGATATTTTGGTAAAAAGCGCACCCGTAAGTTTAGAAGAATGTGAGTTGCTCAAGTTGAATCAATATATTATTTCGCCGATACATTTGGCAGAAATGAAAAAAGAAATTTTGGCAAAGATGATGGCTAAAAAAATAACAGCACTTAGTTTCGAAAATTTAAAAGACGATACTGGTCACAACCCAATAGTACGCAGTATGAGCGAAATAGCCGGCTCTGCTGTAATGCTTATAGCCGGGCAATACCTTAGTAATGCCAATAGTGGTAAAGGTGTGTTGGTAGGGGGTATTAGCGGCATACCACCCACAAAAGTTATTATCATTGGTGCTGGTATAGTAGGAGAATATGCCGCACGTACAGCCCTTGCCATGGGAGCTAGCGTAAAGATATTTGATAACAGTATTTACCGTTTAAAAAGATTGCAAAATAATATCGGTGGTCGCTTGTGGACCTCGGTTATTGAACCAAAAATCCTTAGCAAGCAACTAAAAACTTGCGATGTAGCCGTGGGTGCTTTGAGCAACGAAGGCGGGCGAACACCGATGGTAGTAACCGAACAAATGGTAAGCAATATGCGTAAAGGAAGTGTGATTGTGGACGTGAGCATAGACCATGGCGGATGTTTTGAAACCAGCATGGTAACTACGCACAAAAAACCAACTTTTACAAAATACGATGTAATACACTATTGCGTGCCCAATATTCCCAGTGGTTTTGCACGTACAGCCTCGCATGCCATAAGCAATGTACTCATGCCATTGCTGCTTGAAACCGCCGATGATGGCGGTATGGACAATGTTATTTGGTACAAAATAAATATCCGTAGCGGTATTTATTTATTCAAAGGTGCTCTTACCAATTTTCACCTCAGCGAGCGGTTCAATTTAAAGTTCACCGATTTAAATTTGTTGATAGCGAGTAGGAGATAGAGGCCTCAGCTTTTTTGTAGCAACTCACCTGTTTTGTAGCACCTCACCTGTGGTGAGGTGACCTGTAATATGGGTAGTACCTCACTTGCGGTGAGATGAAAAATGATTTTTTTTAACAAGCATTACAACAACAAGCATCTTCATTGGCGACCTGCCTTTGCCGGCAGGCATGCGCTCCATTCATCATTATCACTTTTGGCATCTTTATGGATGGAGAAGAACGAAGCCTATGTTTTGAGAAGACTCGTACCTAGGCGCAGCTTATTACCCATTTATTTTATAGAAAGCACTACAAAATCAACTTTGAAATAATTTGTAAAAAATTTTTTTTCAAATGCTGAATCTCTAATACGTTAGATGTAGTAATAAGCAATATGTTTTATGCTGATTTCCAATAAGCAACGGTATTGTATTTATTTTATTGTGTTAAAATAAAATTATTTATTGATTATCAAGTTATTCTGTCTATTTTGTGCGTTGAATGTTAACGAATTCCAAATAAATTGTTACCCCTATGTTACAATACTGGTAATTGTTGTGTTCAAACAATTAATCATTAAACAAAATTTTATGAAGAAGATTTACTTGTTGTTTCTTTCCATCTTATTTATTACAGCTACTCAAGCACAACTTACTGGTACAAAAAATATACCAGGCGATTATGCAACTTTAGCTGCTGCTATTACCGACCTGAACTTACTAGGTGTCGGTGCTGGTGGGGTTACTTTAAATGTATTAGCTGGTAATCCTCAAACATCACCTGCTGCAATTGGAGCTACAGGCGGTGGTTATATTATTGGAGGTGCTGGCTCACTTATACTTAGTGGTGCCGCAGCCACAAGTGCAGCAAATCCAGTAATTATTACTGGAAATGGCAACACTATCACAGCCCCAACTGGAGCTTCTCCAATTGGTCATGTAGCTGGTAATTTAAATGATGCCATCATTAAGTTAATTGGTGCAGATTGGATTACTATACAAGGATTTACACTGGCAGAAAATGCTGGAAATACTACAACTGCTGCTGCTACAAACAATATGACGGAGTGGGGCGTTGCATTATTATATGTAACGGCTACAGATGGTGCTCAAAATAATACTATTCAAAATAATACCATAGCATTAAATAGAACCTACCAAAATACTTTTGGTATTTATGCAAATGCTACACATACTGCAACCGTTGTAACGACTTCTGCGTCTGCAACTGGAACAGCGGGAGGTAATAGCGGTTTAAAAATTTATGGTAATGCTATAAATAATGTAAACAATGGTATCGTGGTTGTTGGACCTTTAGCTGCTGCTGATTTTAATACAGGGGTCGACATTGGTGGCACGGGTGGTGTACAATCCAACACAATTACTAACTATGGCACAACTGGTACTTTTTCTGGCTATGCAAATGTTTCTGGTACAGTAAATGGTATATTAGTGAGAAATTCAGTTGGCTACAACGTTTCTTATAACTCAATTACAAGTTCTGTTGGTGGAGTTACAGCTGGTACTTTAAATGGTATTCAAGCACCTGCTTTTAGCGTTGCTCCTACAGGTACATTTACTAGCAATGTAAATAACAACAATATTTCATTAAAAAGTGGTTTGGCAACAGGCGCAATGAATGGAATTAATATTTTGGGAACTTCAGGTTCTGCTACTTCAACAATAAATGTAAATAATAATAATTTTGCTGATTGGGGGCATACAACAGTTGCAGCTTCTGGTACTATCATATTGATTACTCAAACTGGAGCTCATTTAAATTGTAATATCAATGGGAATACATTTACAAACCTTGCTGTAAATACAACTGGATCAGTAACTTTTGTAAATCATGGGTATTCCATGCCTGCTAACGGAACACAGACATTTAATAATAACAGCATAGTTACTGGCTTTAATAAATTAGGAGCAGGTGGTACCATTACAGGGTTTACTTCTGGAAGCAGCTCCCCTAATGGTGCTACTTATACTGTTACCAATAATAATTTATCCAATATCACAGTTATTGGTGCAACAGCTATTACAGGAATTTTCAATAGTGATGGATCGGGTACAAGCCCTAACAGAACTGTAACAGGAAATACTTTTAATAACTGGACAGGTGGTTCAAGTGCAATAATCGGGATGAGTTTTGCTTATATTGGTGCAATATCCACTATATCTAATAACACTTTAACTAACTTTTCAGGTACTAGTTCAATTACGGGTATAACTGTTAGTTCTACATTTAACGGAGGTAATCCACTTAGCATTAGTAATAATACTATTAATAATTTTACCTCTTCTGGTACGGGTAATACTGTTGTAGGTATTGCAAGTTCAAATACTTCACCAATTGTAAATATTAGTGCAAATATTATAAATAGATTATCTACTACAGGGGCAACAGCTAATGGAATTAATATTACGGGAGCTACATTAACGAATGTATTTAAGAATAATATTTATGATATTGTAAGTACAAATACAACACCAACCGTTAATGGGATAGTAGCAGGGGGTGGTACTACAACAAATGTTTACAACAACTTTATTAGTGATTTAAGAGCACCCAATGCTAACGCAGCTGTACCTATTTATGGTATAAATAATAATGGTGGTACTAATGTGGGTATTTATTACAATACAATAGCACTGGGTAAAGCTGCCACGCTTACTAGTGTGGGTGCACAATTTGGTGTTACGGGTATTGGTTTCAGTAGTTCTTCAAACGCCACTTTACGTAACAATATTGTTTGGATTGATGCAACCCCTGTAGGTACGGGTACTATAGCAGCAGTAAGAAGAAGTGCACCTGGTACTGCTGGAACTGCACCATCTGCTACCAATTTTAATAGTAATAATAATATTTATTTTGTAGCTACACTTACAGGTACGTCTCCTGTATTGGCTAATTTGAATAAATATCTATACTTAGAGGGTACCGTTACCACTACTGCAACCAATGGTTATGGGGTAGAGATTGGTCAGGCTGATAATGTTACATTAAATCTAAGAAACGACCCTAATTTTAATACAGCATGTGGTTTGTATAAAACATTTATGGGCTCAAGGGAAGGAGGAACTTTTACAGAGGATAATTTAACCGCAAGTGGTGGACCGGCTTTTACATTTGTTCCTTCAGGTACTGCATATGCAAGCAACAGTGGTCAAGTTATCAGTACTCCATCTATTGCCGATGATTATAGCGCTGCAGTTCGTTCTGCAACCCCTGATATGGGTGCATTGGAATTTACGGGTATTTCTATAGATGCTACTCCTCCAGCAATTACATATACCGCAATTCTAAATTTAACTTGTACAACTGCTCCAGTATTACTTGCTACAATTACTGATGCAAGTGGTGTAAATACTACGGCAGGTTTGGCTCCACGTTTATATTATCGTAAAGGTGGGGTTACTGTGGAAAGTAATGTTTTCTTAAATTACCCTGCAGAAAATACAAGTGCATTTGATGGTTGGAAATATGTAGAAGCTACTGGTACTGCTCCAAACTTTAGTTTTGCAATTGATTATAGTTTACTTACTGGTTCAATGGCTTTAGGTGATAGTTTAACCTATTTTGTAGTAGCGCAAGACTTAGCCGCTATTCCAAATGTTGGAAAAAATACGGTTGGTTTCCCTGCTGGTTTTTGTCCTACTTCAGTGGTTATTCCTGCTTCAGGCGCTGCACCTGCAACGGCATCTCTTGGCTATAAAATTATTCCATTATCAGCTACAAGAACTGATGCAAATGCTGCAACTGCCGTGAATACTGGTACTACGAATGCTACTTATGTATATGCAACTATAAATGGAAATGCCGCCTGCATATCTAATGTAACGCAAGTAGATTTCACGGTATCTGGAACTGCTCCGGCAGCCGATATTGCATCTGCTAAATGTTATTATACAACTACAGCAGTGTTTAGTACTGCTGTTCCATTCGGATCAGCAATTCCTACACCTGCTGCTGGAGGAATCAGCTTTTCCGGTTCACAGAATTTGGCTGTAGGAGCAAATTATTTCTGGTTGGTATATGATATAGCTTGCGCAGCTACCGCAGCAAATACTGTAAATGGTGATGTAACCAGTATAACAGTAAATGGTAGTCCGGTTGTGCCTACAGGAACTGCAACTGTGGCAAATGCAATTGTTGCATCTACCTCATTTAGTACTATAGCAGATGGAGATTGGAGCAATCCTGCTATTTGGGGGCCTTGTGGCGTACCCGTTATATCTTGTGGTTCTACAGCTACCATCAATATTAATAATGCAGTTACTGTTACCACTTCTGGTAATGTAGCGCCTAATGTTACGATTGGTGCTGCAGGTTCACTTACTGTTTCTGCTGGTGATCTTACTTTGGGATGTTCATCTGCGGCTGGAGCTACTGGAGCTTCTAATAAATTGCTTACAGTAAATGGTACACTAACTGTAAGTGGTGGTACTTTAAACTTAAATGGAGCAGCAACGTTTGCCACCGCATCCGTATTTAACATGAGTGCTGGGGTAATTAATGTAGATCCTAATGATGGTACTGCTGGAGGTAGTTCAACTGCTGCTGGTGGTTTCATTATCAACACTCCTACACTAAACTTAACTGGAGGTAATATAAATTTCTTAGACCCTATGTATACGGCTACTGCTGGAACTAGTCAAACAGTTTTAAGTTATAACCATGGTTCTTTGGATGCAGCAACTGGAGCTACAGTCCTTACCTTTGGTGGTGGGGATGATCAAAACCCTTTGAACGTAAATGGATTTTACGTTGAGTGTAATATTGGAACAGGAACATTAGAAATAGGTAATGCTGTTGTTGCAGGCGGTAGATTTGCAAATCAAAGAGAACTTACAAGTAGACAAGCAGCTACCAATTATATTACCAAGTTTAAAAATCTAACGGTAAACGTTGGTGCGGAAATTACTTTAACTGCTGGCTCAGCTCCATTTGCAATAACCGGTAATTTGATAAATAATGGCGTAATTACAAACGCAGGTGCCACAACTGCAAGTGGTATGTTCTTTGCAGATGTTCAATATTCTGCAGGAGTAGTATTAAATCCATTATCAACAGGTCAAACTATTACTGGTTCTGGCTTCTTTAAAAAATCTACTGCTGATGCTGATCCTACAGATCAAACGGGTAATATAATAGGTAGTTTATCTGTTTATCATTCAATTACTTCTCCAGGAGTTACGTTAAATATGCCAATTACTGTTACGAATAACCTTCGTTTACTAAGAGGTAAAGTGAATACAACAACTGTTAATTTCTTAGCATTAGGAAATGGCACTTCTATACCCGGTAATCCTGCAACACTTACAGCTACTACAGGAACGTTAGATGGATTTACATTTACTCCGCTTACTGCAGCGGCTTACGATGGAGGTCATGTGGTTGGTACATTTAATAGATGGGTAACTGCTACTACTACTACCGGTCAGCAAGGCTTAATGCCTGTTGGAAGTGATACAGCACGTGTTGCTCAAATTTTATTTACTATAGCCCCTACAACGGCAGGTTATCTTACTGCTTCTTGGACAGATGGTACTGGTACGGCAGTGGTATCTCCTACACTAAACCAAGTTGGTGTAACACCGCCCATAATTAGCATTAGCACAATAGCTAAATGGGATATTGAAAACTTAGGTACATTAACTGGAGGTACATATACTGCTTCATTGAATAATAAAAGAGCAAATTCAGTATTGGATTTCGCAAATTCAGTACTGCTAAAAAGAGCGACTGGAGCAGTAGGAACGGCTTGGGATGATGATGGAGCTGGGGCACCAATTGGTACCCATATTCCTACAACTGGTTCTAATACTTCACCAGTAATTGGTCGTAGTGGTCTTACTACTTTTAGTAGTTTTGCTATTGGAGGCGGCTTAACCATACTTCCCGTTTCTATCGAATTCTTAAAAGGAGCAAAAATTGCAGGAGCCAACTATTTAGATTGGAAAATTACTTGCACAAGTGCCCCTTCTGTAACAATTAGTTTAGAACGCAGTGCTGACGGTAGAAGCTTTATAGCAATCCAAGATCAAAATGCCACTGCAGCA
>JANMGS010000168.1:0-10233 GCA_031374745.1 Ferruginibacter sp.
GAAAAGGTTTGGGGTAGGTGATAGTAATATTAAAAAGAAAAAGCAGTTGCTTTTGTGTGTGTACAATTTCTTTATGAACCAAAAAGTGTGAATATGTTTTTAAATTCCCCCAACTAGGCGTTCAACATTTTTACTTTTCAAATTCTTCTTTATAAAATAATCTACCGCATTATCTTAAACCAACATTTTCAATTATTGCAATTTATATTTTTTACTTTTGTCCCCATTGCCCAATAATAATAAATACTTTCATTGATACCCACCATTAAAATTGCGAATCATATTGCTGCACTTGAAAATGTTTGGGATAGTTTTTTGCCTGCAGACCATCACTTACGGAGTAAACATTTGCAAGCCTTTGAGAAATCCTCCGTTCCAGATCTGATAAATAATTACTTGCTTGTTTATGCAAATGATGACCTCATCGGTTTGGTTTATCTACAGCAATTCCAGTTTAGGCAAAGCAATTTAAATTTTTCGCAAGACCAATCAATACTCATCAAAATAGCAAAATGCCTATTGCCTTCAAAATTGCCCTTACTTATTTGTGGGCATTTGTTGCGGATAAATTTTCAAGGGTTTTATTTTAAAAAAAAGGAACATATATCATTTGTATTTGATGCGATAAAACTTTTTACAAAACAAACCAACAAACCTTACGGCATAATAATCAAAGACTGTGAAGATCTTTTTATTGAGCAACAAGTCAAATCATTTGGTTACCGACTTTTTAATGCAGATGTAACCATGGAGATATATAGAAGACCCCATTGGATTAGTTTTGATGACTACTTAAAAAACCTGCACAAAGATTATTTAAAAAGAGCCAAAAAAATAATGGCTGCTTTTGAGCCTATAAAAATAATATCGCTTACCGCTACCGCAATTGTAGAAAATGCAAAAACAATTGAAGCACTTTATTGGAATGTTGTAAACAAACAATCCATAAAACTTGGTACAGTAGATGCTGGTTATTTTTATCAATTGAAGAATGATCTTCAAGAAAAATTTGAATTCAATGCTCTGTATCTTGATGATGTTATGGTAGGCTTTTACACTTTCATTTTTTATGACAACGAAATGGAAACACATTTTATTGGATTGGATTATGAAACCAATAAAACACACAAACTCTATTTTAATATTTTGTTTTTAAGTTTACAGAAAATGATAGCGCTACAATACAGTAAACTGGAGCTTGGAAGAACTGCTCGGGAGGCAAAGGTAAATTTAGGTGCTGAATCCAAACAAATTATCAATTATGTAAAGGTAAAAAATAAAGCAGCAACAATTATGTTGGATTATATTTTAAACCAATTCAACAAATCTACTAGCAATAATATTGTAGAGCGCACACCTTTAAAAATTATTTAAGTACACACTTGTTATACTAGCACATAGTGTTTTTTTAGAACTTTAAAAAGATTATCGGGATTAAAGGGTTTGCTTAAATAATTTGTAAATCCGTTGTTTAATAGCTTATGCTGCATATCTACTGTAGCGTTTGCCGTAAGTGCAATTATGGGTATTTTGCTTATTCTTTCATTAGCATTTAATCTAATTTCCCTGGTAGCTTCTTCGCCATCCATTATTGGCATATGGATATCCATTAAAACAAGATCGAAAGATTCTCTTCCAACCATTTCTACTGCGGTTTTTCCATTATTGGCTACTTTATAATGAATACCCCACTTTTCCAAAAATCGCTTTAAAACGAGTACGTTTATATTATTGTCTTCTACAATCAACACTTGCATTCCATTTAAATTACTGCCACTTATGAATGCTGTAGAATTTACATTAGGCAATGTCTTTTCATACGCATGTGTTTCAAAAGTAATGTAAAATGTAAATGTAGACCCCTTGCCTAGTTCACTTTTCATCGTAAGCCTTCCGCCTTGTAATTCAATCAGCTTTTTACTAATAGTTAAGCCTAGTCCTGTGCCACCAAAATTGCTTGCTATTTTTTTATTAGCTTGCGCAAAACCATCAAATATATTTTCTTGTTCATTAGTAGCTATACCTATACCGGTATCTTGTACAGTAAATTCAACCGTACAATTATTAACTGTTTTAGACAACAATTTATAGCCAAATGTTACACGGCCTTTTTCTGTAAATTTTATAGCATTGCCCACCAAATTTGTTAATACCTGGTTTATTCTTACACCATCTCCATAAACAGAATTTTCTATGGCTTTATCTGGGTTATAAATTAAATCAATGCCTTTCACATTGGCGTTTATTTTAAATACCTGGTATACAGATTCACAGATATTGTTTAGGTTAAATGATGTAGACTCAAATTCAACTTTTCCGGTTTCTATTTTTGAGAAATCCAATATATCTGAAACCAGCGCTAAGAGATGTTTACTTGAATAGTTTAATATATCTACATACTCTTTTTGTCTTGGCGTAAGCTTTTCATCTTTTAATAAATTTGCAACACCAATTACACCATTTATGGGCGTTCTTATTTCGTGACTCATCGTGGCCAAAAACTCACTTTTAGCATCTGCCGATTGTTCCGCCCTTAGCTTTGCCAGCATAGCTGTTTCTATTTTATCTACCGCCCATTTTAGTTCCGCCTCGGTTTGTATTCTGTGGTCTATTTCTGTTTGAAAGTTTTTATTTTGCTCAAAGAATATATCAATCATCTTTGCTACTTTTCCAAGCTCTGTGTCTTTGGTGATAACATTTGAAATTATAGTGGAATCATTTTTTTCTAGGGCAATAGAAATTTTTTCTAAAGGTTTAAAGAAATATCTGAAAAAATATCGATATAAAATTATTATAATCACCGATATAAAAATGAGAAACAACAAAAGGGATTCTCTAACAAAATCAATGTATGCTTTTGTTTCGGAATTAATGTTGGTAACCCTTATGTAAAGCGGCGGTGCATTTATACAAGAAATGGTTTTGTAAAATGTGATTACTGCTGTTTTTTTATTTATAAAATTTTGGGGCTTAACACTTGCTGTTTCAAAACTATATTTATACTCTGGATTTAACTCTTCTAGACCTTTAAGATAATCTTGATTTATGATTTTACAAACTATTAAGAAACCAAGTGGCTTTGTTTTTCTAGCATAATCAATCCTTGGCACAATTGACGATATATAACCTTCGAAATAATGGTCACCCTTTTTAAAACAAATCCTTTCCGTATTAGAAGTTTTGCCATATTTCGTTAAATCCAATGACGGTTCTATATTTTTTATTGCAACTTGATTTGGGGTGTTAAATATTTTATTGTATATATTTTTTCCTGTATTGTCAAGAATGGTTATCAGGTTTGCTTTATAAAATGGTGTTTGTAGCGGAGTGGTCATATTGCTTGTTATCCAAGCGGTGTCGTTATTTTTCAAGGCAGTACACAATTCATCCCAATAAGAACTTTCTTCTACATAGCCTATGATGGGAGCTGCTTGTATAAAGATTGTTTTATCTACTTGGTTGCTTACGCTTTTTAGTTTTTCTTCCAACAAAATTTCCACCCTATTAGTAACCACTCTTTCTATCACAAAAGCGGAAACTATAAAACTAAGTATACATGAAAATAATATTATGGATAGTCGTCTTTTGGTTTTCATTAACCGTTGGATTGTTAGATTTGGGGTAATTTATAAACTAATATACAAATATTTTAAGTCTTTTTTTATTTAAATAATCTAAATAATTTATTTCTTTATTGAAAATGAGCACTTTGGATAATATAGCTACTTCGCTTTGCTATTTATTATACTTAAACGCATTTACAGGCAAATTATTCTTAAGCACCAGCAATAAATTATTTTCTTTAATATACACAAGTTTACGAGCCTCCCCTTTTACGATAAGACCCGTGCTGGTATTTACTTCTGCTTTATACAAGCCTTTTCCTTTTCCGGTCATTAATATTATTGGCGTAGCATCTATATTCCCAACCATTACCGCCGGGTCATTGCTATTTCCACAAGCCAGTATATCTTTTACTCCATCTTTATTAAAATCCGCTATTATCATATCATTTATGTTTGACAATTGTGCTTGTTCTGGAAAAGGAATAAATTTAAACCTGTTATTACCATCGTTTAGCAAAACCCCCGATTCGAAAAAGTTTGTCTTATAAACATCCATACCTGTTTGTTGATCTGCAGTAAAAAGGTTTTGAAGGGTTGTCCCCGAATAGTCTTTGTAGCGAATGAATTTTTTTCGCATCATGGGCATTTGGTCTATAAGTTGGTCTCTGCTAAAAAGAGGATAACATTTACCCTGGTTGTAGTAACCCAAAACAGCATCATAGCTTCCATTCTTGTCAAAATCCTTTGCATTAATAGTACATGGATTGTAATAGTTTCCTTTTATGGAAGAATTGGTACCACGGTTTCCTAAAATAATATCAAGATCTCCATCGTTGTCTACATCCGCCACTTTTTGGCAATACCACCAGCCCGTAAATTCATTGAGGGTAATTGTTGTATCTTTTTCTGTTGTTGGCGAAATGAAGCTTACATAATGCTCCGTTTTTATAAACATTCCATTTTGCCATTTAAAAATAGTAGGCGCCATCCACTCTCCAGAAAGAACCAATTCATTCTTCTTATCTCCATCTATATCTATCCAACTTGCTGCATTTACCATCCCTATTTTTGAAACATCTTTTGCAACTTGTAATGTTACATCTTTAAATATTCCGTGGTTGTTTTCTAAAATCATACTATTATCCTGCTTTGGAAACTGTCCAGGCAAAACATGTCCGCCTACAAACAAATCTAAGTCACCGTCATCATCAAAATCCATTGTGGTTACACAAGAACCGTTGTAATTTTCTCTAGGAAGGCTCTTTAAGGCCTTGCTAAAATTTCCTTTGCCATCGTTTATGTATAACCTATCCTGATACAAATTATTTTCAGCATTAAATTCTGCTCCACCGCTCACCACATACAAATCGTTGTCGCCATCTCCATCAGCATCAAAAAAAACAGCGCCCATATCTTCGCATGCCTTATCCGTTGTAAATGCAGTTTGCTTTTTTTCTACAAATGCTCCGGCTATATTTTGAAGCATCAATTTTCCTTCTACCCCTGCTGATCCTCCAATGAAAATATCCTCCTTACCATCTCCATTTACATCGGCAGTAGCATAGTACGGGCCTTTGCGGCTACACCTGTAAGGAATGAGTGGCTCTCTTTTAAAATCTATAAAATCATTTTCTATGTGTGTATATTTTATTTTATTAAGAGAAGTAATATCAGAAAACATGGTAGCTTTTTTTTCTGTCAACAGCACTTTAGCTTTGGCATCTGATTCATAAACAGTAAGTACTTGATTTGCTTTTACGTTTTCTAAAACAATGCTTTTTTGGTTTGGAAAAATTATTTCTACTGTAGGAACAATGGTATCGGCCCCAATCCCAAAATGTACAAGGTGTTCCATGGTTGATAAAAACCCTCGCTGCGGATCGAAATGTTGAATTTGTTGTTGCCCTTTTGCATCAGTTATTGTAACAATACTGCCATATATTTCATTTTTTATTTGAGGTGACTTATAAATTTTAAACCTTAAAAAGTTTGCTACGTTTGCTTCGTCCGACGAATTGTTTTTGAAAACAAACGCTTCGTCATCTACATTGTTTACCACTAAATCCAGGTCTCCATCGTTATCTAAATCTGCATAAGCCGCTCCACTCGAAAACGAAGCGGGCTCGTCCATCCATACATCTGTATAATTATCAAATGACAGGCTTCCATTGTTGTGATAAAAATAATTTTTTACTTTTACAGAGGGAATACTATTCAACCATTTTTCCATATCTACATTTTGCCCGCTATTCATGGTTTTCATAATTGAGTCCAAAACAAAAACTTTATAATCCCAATCTGTAACATCTCTTTTTAAACCATTTGTTATGTAAATATCTTTTCTGCCGTCGTTATCAAAATCTACCATTAATGGCGCCCAGCTCCAATCTGTTTGTGCTACTCCAGCATGGTTTGCCATTTCGCTAAATGTACCATCGCCATTATTTAGTTGCAAATTATTCCGAGGGTATTGATAATATAAATTGAAATTTATCATCAACTGAAACTTATCATATTGTTGGTTTACAGAAAATAATTGCTTTTGCCTTGCCGGGTCTTCTACTGCCATATCGGCTACAAACAAATCTTCCTTCCCATCATTGTTTATATCTGCAACATCGCTTCCCATAGAGAAAAAACTCGTATGGTGAAAAAAGTCTGAAAGCTTATTTGTAAAGCTTCTATTTTTATTGTTTATGTAAATACAATCTGGTTTGTTCATGTCGTTGGCTACAAAAATATCTTGATAGCCATCCTTGTTAAAATCAAAAATAGATGCACTTAAACCAAAAGCATGGTTTAGTAAACCCGCTTTTTGGGTTACATCAATAAATTTATTTCCTATGTTTTCATAAAGCCTATCACTTACATATAACCTGTTGGTATCTTCTACATAAATAAGTTTGCCGTTTTGCATTGTTGCTGGTACCGTCATCGATTTACTAAAATCAGATGGGTGATTTACAAAATAAACATCTTTGTCTCCATCGTTATCATAGTCAAAAAAATAGGCTTGTGTAGAAAAGCTCTGGTCTTCTAATCCATATGATGCCGCTTTATTGGTAAATGTTAAATTGCCATTATTGATATACAGTATTTTTTTTCTTAGCAATGGATCTTTGTAGCCAGATTTGCAGACTAAGATGTCTAAAAAGCCATCATTGTTTATATCAACCATATTGATACCCGTCTTGATACCTTGGCCGCCATTTACACCCGCACTTTCTGTAATATCTTTAAATTGGAGCCTCCCGAGATTTAGGTAAAGCTTATTGTTTCCTTTAGTAGATGAAAAATATATATCTTGTAGGCCATCGTTGTTAATATCGCCTATACAAACACCCCCTCCATTGTATAAATATTCGTTTAAATAATAAAACATGGAAGCTTCTTCCGAGATATCATTTCTAAAAGTTATGCCTGTATAATTTGATGGTAATGATGAGAATTTCTTTTGTGCTTTTGTGGGTAGCACCAATATTGAATAAACCAGTATTATAAGAAGCTTTTTTTTATGCATACTTTTAATATAACAATTTGTTCAATACATTTTTCCCAATAGCCTTTCCCTGAAGCACACTGATGCGGGCCGTTTCTGGATAATGAATACCACCGTAAACCCTGCTAGCAGAAGATTGCAAAGCCGCCTCATAAAATGATTTAAAAGCTCTTGCACCTTGACCAAACGGGATTTCTGTTTTATCTTCAAAACTACATTCTTCTCCCAATAAACGAGTAAGAATAGTAGCAGCCGCATTTGAAACAACAGCATGGCCACTTGTAAATTCTGGGAAAGGCGGTGTTTGTAAATATGGCTCCCAATTTTTATCTACCATACGATTAATAATAGTGATAGGGCGTATAAGATTGGTTCTGTACTTTTCATCCCAACAACTGATGAATGCATCAAAAATACCAATGGCCGTAAACGTATAAACCTGTGCTGATTTTGCAACAGAAATATTTTTTTGTATACAAGCCTGTTGTGCTATCATAATCCAATGACCGCCTGGCGAAATTTTATGAACGAAATAATTTAGGTGGCCCATGTTTACAGATACATTAGGGTTATCATCCCAGTAGAGTGCGGTTGCTTTTAGAATGGTATCAAGCTTTTTTCCTATAAAGTACGTTTCCATCATTGTTTTATAAAACAACGATTTTTTATCTTTACTAAAAACTAATTTTTCTTTTGGCGAAAATTGAGATGGCGTTATTAAAGTAAGCGGCCTTATGGTGTTCCAATACGGTTCCAATCCTTGTGCATAATCCAATGGTGTTGGCTGCCAATCGCCTGGTTTATTTCTTGTAACATAGCGCATCAGCCCACGAGACTTTAAGTAGTTGTCATTTTTTGTCCACCCAATAATACTATCAGCCACTAGATGGCCATAGTTAATTGAATATTTAACAATCGCTGTATCTGAAACTACCATTACAGAATCTACAAATGCTTTTCTCCAATTTTCAATTTTATATTCAGATCCTACCAATGTTTGGGCAACGTAGGAAAAGGAGATACAAGCTGCAATAAAATTATCAACCTTTTTTTGTTGCACTACATCAGGAACGTGGTTCAATCCATTTATTTTTCCATCAAGCGATGGCAAAGATTTATCCTCTTGCCGTATACATTCGTAAAACGCAATATTGGGGTACACATAAATTCTACTCGCCACTACTGGTGTAAACAAGTCTTCCATTACCGTGTTTACCAAAAGGCTATTTAGTTCATGTAAAATTTTTTCTTGCTGTTGCGCAAAAATTTTATTGGAATTATTAAAGAATAATATCCAACTAAAAATTAGAATTGCTTTTTGGGTTAATGTATTAAAGCCCATTTACAATAGTTAGTTGTTGCTAAAAGTAATATAAAAATTAGAGATATTATTCTTTTGCTTATTAAAACGCTGCCCTCTGCTTATTTTTTTTTCTTTTGCCCCCTTGTTATTGGTTTACCATATTTTTTCATCATCCTATCTTTCCTTCTTACCACAAAATTTACCTTGCTATTTTTGGCCGATTTTTCATGAAAGGCTGGTCCTACTTCATCCTTCTTTGGAAGTTTTACTTGGTAGGTTTTCATAAACACTTTGGGTATTTCGTCTTCCGTCAACACTTCAGAAATTACAAGGTTTTCTGGTAATGGCTTTATAGGCACCGTATAATGCATGAGGTTTTCAATAACGTCGAGTTGGGGCTTTTCATTTTCTGTTATAAAAGTAATGGCTATCCCTTTTTTATCGGCACGCCCTGTTCGCCCTATTCTGTGAATATAATTTTCGGGAACTTCAGGCACATCAAAATTAATAACATGAGTAACTTCAGAAATATCAATCCCTCTAGCTACAATATCTGTCGCAATGATGAATCTATAATTTCCTTCGTGAAATTGTTTTACGGTATTAAATCGATGGTTCTGTTCTTTGTTGGAATGTATTACGCCACAAGTTTCCGGATAAATTGTTTCTAGTTGCACGTACAGCTCATCTGCCAATTTTTTTGTGGCAACAAATACCAAAACCTTGGTCATGGTTTCATCTTCTGCCAATAATAATTTTAGCAAATTAACCTTGGTATAAAAATTAGGAACCGCATATCCCTTTTGTATAATATTTTCTAATGGTGTTCCTGTGGGAGCGGCTTCTACTCTTTCTGGCTCATTAAAAAATGTATCCATCAATGTTTCCACCTCGTCTGTAATGGTTGCAGAAAACAATAGGTTCTGTCGCTTTACGGGCAAAAGATCTAATATGTTTTTTATTTGGGTACGAAAGCCAAGGTTTAGCATTTCGTCCATCTCATCTATTACAACTTTTTTTATGTTTTTTGTTTTTACAGCCCCATTCATCAATAAGTCAAAAAGCCTGCCGGGTGTTGCTACCAATACATCTACTCCAGCCCTTACTTCTGCAGACTGTGTGTTTATATTTGTACCGCCATACACGCCTACAGCGGTTACGCTCATGTATGTGGAAAGCTCTTTAACCGCTTCTACTACCTGTGCTACCAACTCTCTTGTGGGAACAATAACCAAAATTTGAGCATATTTTTCTTTGCTAAATTTCCATTGGTTTAAGCAAGGCAAAAGATAGGCAAATGTTTTCCCTGTTCCTGTTTGTGCTATACCGCACACGTCTCTACCCGACATTACAATAGGAAAAACCCGGTGCTGTATTGTTGTCGGGTTTGTATATCCAAGATCGGTTAATGCAGATAAGAGCGGCTTGTTTAAATTTAAATCTTCGAAAGTCATAATAAAAAATATGTACAAAGGTAGTTTTTATATATTTGAGAGAAATATTTGTATACTTTATTGCATCATCTGCACGATGTGACTTACTTTTAATATAGAAAACGACGGTATATAATATCTTGTATCTATACCATACAAAAACTACCATGAAAATGAAAAATATACTATTCACCCTTTTATTAGCAGGCGGGGCTTTTGCTTACTATTCTTATAATAACCCTAAAGTAAATTTTAAAGAAGATACAAAAGCTGGTATTCAATTTCATAAAGGTACTTGGGCAGAAGCTTTGGCTTTAGCAAAAAAAGACAACAAGCTTGTTTTTTTAGATGTGTATGCTTCTTGGTGTGGACCCTGCAAAAAATTAAAGAAAAGAACTTTTTCTAATGATAAAGTGGGCGCATATTTTAATG